>JAZFRU010000089.1:0-4266 GCA_036445815.1 Acidobacteriota bacterium
TCCCCCTGTCGGTCGGAGCATCAGACTTTAGTGGGGTCAGAGGCATCTGTTAATTTGGAGCCGTCGCGAAAGGAGCGAACCGGTATGTGTATCTATCGAAATCTTCTCTGTGGCCTGGTTGTGTGGACGGTTATGTCGGGTTCATTCCCGATATGGGCACAACAGGATCAGACGGCGAGCATCAACGGTCTCATCTATGATCTGGATCATCCCGAGGGCGACCGGCGGAAGGCCGCGGCCAAGTTGTTGGGTTTGCACAAGGCGGGTCAAGCAGTGCCGGGACTCATTGAACTGACCGACGATTCCGATGACCTGACTCGTATGGCAGCCCTGCGTGCACTGGTTCGGATCAATGACCCACGCGCTCTCGAGACTTACATTCGGTTGACTCATGATTCCAAGCAGGACATTCAAGAGAAGTCCATCGAAGGAATCATCAATATTTACATCGTGGAAGAAGGGGGCTTTATCACGGCTCTCAAGCAGGCTGCGGAGACCGTCAATCCCTTCAGTGATGATTATAATCCGCTCGTGGTGGAACCTTATGTTCCCGTAAGCCAGGAGGCCCAGGATGCTCTTGCCGACCTGCTTCGCTGGCCGGCTACGACGATTCGGAAGGATGCCGCCATTGCATTGGGGATTCTGCGATCCCATTCGTCGCTGCAAGCGATGCAGGAGTCGCTGGCGAGAGAGGGAAGTGATGGCGTCAAGGTGGAGTTGATTCGGGCTTTCTACAAGATAGGAGACCCGTCAGCGGGTCAGGCCATCATTCCGTTGATCCTGGATCCGGATAAAAAAGTCCATGATGAGGCCATCTTCACCCTGGGCAGACTCCAGGTGGCCGAGGCCGTACCTCAATTAAAGCAACTGTACCAGTCAGGTGTCCAAGAGAGGCGGAAAGTTCTGGGCATCGTCCCCGTCACGGGTAAGGATCATTTGCAGAGGAAGCTTCTGGAGGCGCTTTCCTATATCGGTGATTCCAGTTGCCGGGAATTATTCTTTAATGCCCTGGTCGATTCTCGTGAAACTTACCGTCTTCATGCCGCAGAGGGTCTAGGACGCGTGGGTGATTCCGATGACATCACGGAAGTGGCCCGGCAGTACCATAGGGAAGAGTCCCACAAGGTGAAACTGGCCTTGAATTATGCCCTGTATCAAATGGGCAGAGAAGAGCATCTGATTGAGCTTGTGAGCAATCTCAACCAGGATCAGGCTTACTTCTACCTGCTGGAAATGGATGCAGTAGAGATCCCGAAGCTCTACCCTTTTTTGAAAGAATCCGATCACCCCATTCGTGTACGGCTGCTTGAGATTGTGGGTCTGCGAGGTGGTCCGTCTGCCGTTCCCATCATCCTGGAGATAGCCGGTAGCCCGAATCCGGAACTGGCTTCGGCCGCCAATCTGGCTCTACGCCGGATTGAAGGTCGAGCGTCGTCGGACTAGGAGCGTCGGTCTCAGACCGCCGCGTTCCACAAAGAGAGCGGCTTCGTGCTACTCAGCCGCGTTTAACGTTTCAAGTTTCAAGTTTCACGCAGTTCTCGACCGTCCAACTCTGCACAATCGGGGCTAAGGCTAGTAGGGGCGCAAGGCCTTGCGCCCACAAGGCCAACATAATCAATGGCTTGTATTAGGGCGCACGGCCGTGCGCCCTCTGATCAGGTGGCAAGCGCAATGTAGTGGCCGCTCTATGAGCGGCTCTCTGGATTCGGCGCCCTGAGGCGCCTCCCACATTCTGTCCCCACGTTAAACCTGAAACGTTAAACTTGAAACCCGCTGGTCTTCGACCAGCGGTCAGCCCTTTATCTTCAGCTTTCCCCACAGTTGATCGACCCTGGTTTTCACCTCTTCGGACATAACGATCTAATCGGGCCATTCCCGCTCGAAGCCTTCCTGAGGCCATTTGCGAGTGGCATCGACTCCCATTTTGGAACCAAAGTCGAGTTGCCGCGAGGCATGATCCAATGAATCCACAGGTCCCAGGGTGAACTGAATGTCCCGTTCCGGATCAATGTTGTTCAATGCTTTCCAGACCACTTCCGAATAATCGCGAAGATCGGTCCCTTCATCCAATACCACAATACATTTGGAAAACATGGCCTGGCCCATTCCCCACAGGGCGTTCATGATTTTACGGGCATGGCCTGGATAGCGCTTGTCGATGGTGACCAGCAGTAGATTATGGAAGATGCCTTCGAAAGGCATATGCATGTCGGTGATTTCCGGAAGAGGTTTGCGAAGCAGGGGCAGCATGATGCGTTCCACCGCCTGGCCCATGTAGCAGTCTTCCTGAGGAGGCTTTCCGACGATTATGGTCTGATAGATAGGATTCTTCCGATGGGTGATGCAGGTAACATGAAAAACGGGGTAGTCATCGGCAAGGGAATAAAAGCCGGTGTGATCACCAAAGGGACCTTCGGTCTTTAGCTCATCCAGGTCCACATAACCTTCCAACACGATTTCAGCATTGGCCGGAACCTCCAGATCGATTGTCTTACAGGGAACCATTTCGACCGGCTTACGGCGCAAAAAACCCGCAAACATCATCTCATCCAGGTCATCGGGTAAGGGAACGATGCCGGAAAAGGTGACGGCGGGATCGGGCCCGATGGCCGCGGCGACCTCAATGTGCCGTGGGTCTCCAGCCACAGTCTCCAATTTCCGAGCTTCTCGGAAGTGGTGGGCGCCGTTTTTGTGAGTCTGCCAGTGCATGCCAGTGGTGGTCTCGTCGAAAACCTGCATTCGATAGACGCCGCAGTTGCGCTTGCCCGTTTCAGGATCCTTGCTGAAAACCAACGGGAGCGTGATGAAGCGGCCCGCATCCTGTGGCCAACACTGAAGGACAGGAAACTCCAGCAGAGAGAGGTTTTCGGTTTTGACGACCTCCTGACAGGCTCCCGAGCGGACGGTCTTGGGAAGAAATCGACTCAAGTCGGCCAGTTTGGGAAGCATCTTGAGTTTGCCCAGGATGCCTTCGGGTGCCTGAATTTCCAGGAGTTCTTCCATTCGTTGGACGATCTCATCCAGAGAATCCACACCGAGGGCCAGATTCATGCGCTCGTGAGAGCCGAAGGCATTGATCAAAAGAGGATGATTCGAGCCCTTGGGACTCTCGAATAGCAGTGCCGGCCCATTGCTCTTGGACACTCGATCGGTGATCTCGGAAATCTCAAGAATCGGATCCACTTCGGTCCGGATTCGCTGCAATTTCTTCTCTTTTTCCAGGCGTTTGATGAAGGCCCGCAGATCAGGGTATGGATAACTCATGTCTCTCCGTAAGCTTGGTAAAGGAAAACATTAGCCCGTATTATGCCTCATGCGGACCAGAGGTGTCAGGTTTCGAGGGGTTCTTCTTTGGGGCGGTGTTCGCGACGGTGTAAATGAATGTCCAGAGCGATCTTGCCGACGATGATCAGCATCAAAAGAGGCAGGGGCGAGCCCAGTGCGATGAAACCCCATCCTCCAAAGATAACGGCCACATGCAAAAGCGCGATTCGTGTATAGGGTTGGTGCATCAGTTTCTGGGTGGTGGTCTTTTCATACTCCTTCTTTCCCAGGAAGTTCTGGATGAAACTCACTCCATGACTGATGATCAGTGCCAGAAAAGGCCAGGTGAGCACGTCCCCGTAGAGAATCCAGACCGTTTGAATGGTCTCCACCAGAATCTGGACGAAGATCAGGAAGAAGGGCCAGTCACTGCCTGACAGGATTTCCCCGACATCTTCGGTATCCAGAAAGCCAAGTATGAAAAAGCCGTGGAAGCCGCAAAAGGCGCCATAGTGAAAACAGAAAAAAGCGATCGGAAAAAGCCGTGCCGCATAGACTATGGGGTGTTCCGCCGGTTGTACCATAATCTTCAATGCGTTGTAGCCGCCTACAACCAGATTTTCACTCCAGTACAGGAGGAGGATGGGCCCGATTTCCCAGCTAAAGAAAAAGACTCCGACCAGGGGGATGAGGTTGACGGCAATCAGTGCAGCAATCGAAAGGGTCATGAGTTACGTTTCACCTTTCATGTTTCACGCCTGTATATTCCGAAAGAATACAGGAGAGAGGAGACAGCGGCGGCACCCCCAACAAGCGGCCAGGGACCAGGAGGGAAGCCGGGCCCCGGGGAGGAAGACTGCATAGGCGCTTTCCAGAGAACCCCGGCATCCCTGGAATGGGCCAGATCGGAAAAGTCTTCGAGAGTCACTCAAGATCTCCTCATCTGTGTTTCCAACTGCTGTCATGTTATTGTGCTTTCTTCCCGCTGAAGTGAGCAAATGC
>JAZFRU010000090.1:0-2605 GCA_036445815.1 Acidobacteriota bacterium
GCTTGGTATCGAGGTGCACGCGAAAACGCAATTGCTCAGTGTAGAGTTCTTTCAGACGAACTGTGAGCTGCTGGTAAAGCAGTCGGCAAAGTACTCGCAAAATGACTGACCGATAGTTGGGAACAGGAATGGATATGAAAGAGAATGTCGAGATGTTTCCGAAAGCAAGAATACCGTATGGGACCTGGGGAAGTAGCTTCTTTCCTGCGTGGCAGACGTCGGCGCTGGCAGAAGTCAACATCGGCCAGTTCGCCGGGGAGGCGATGAACCGGATTCTCGGGATCAGAAGGGTTCCAAAGAGCGAGTTGGAATATTTGATCATCGGCTCAACTGTTCCATGGCACTGGAAGTTCTGGAACGCGCCGCTGGTGGCGAGCTGCCTGGGGCACCGTATTCCGGGATTTCATATCGAGCAGGCCTGCGCCACCGGACTCCAGGCTGTTTTGCTGGCCGCAGCGGAAGTACAGAGTGGCGCCAACGACGTGGTTGGTGTGCTGACCTTTGACCGCACCAGCGATTCGCCGGTGGGTGTCTTCCCGGAACGACGGGCCTACCAGCGCACGATGGCCCTGAGCGATGTGTGGGACAACTTCGGCTTCGACCCGGCCACAGGCTTGGCCATGGTCACTGCGGCAGGCAAGGCGGCTCGGAAACACGGTCTTGATCGAAGGGAGGTGGAGGACCTTGCCTTTTGCCGATACCAGCAGTACTTCCAAGCAAAGGAATCTGGATTTCTAGATCGAATCCTCGTGCCGCTGGAAGTACTAAACGTGCAAGGCCGCTTTTTGGGCAAGATCGACGACGATGTGGGCGTGCGCAGACTAACCCTGGATTCTCTGCGCCAGATGCGTGAACTGGACAACTGCGTAACAACCGGCACCCAGACCCACGCATCCGACGGGATGGCCACACTGCTGGTGACGAATCCTGAAAAGGCCCGCGAATTGAGTCCGCGACCAGAGATTGTCATCGAGTTTATCGCGAAAGCCGAGGTGCGGACCCATCCGGCCTTGATGCCGGAGGCTCCCACCTATGCCGTGCAGAAGCTGCTGCACAAAACTGGTTTCACAATGGCGGACATGGCGGTGATCAAGAGTCACAATCCGTTTGCCGTTAATGACGCCATTTTCGCGAAAGTACTGAATCACGATTGGACCAAAGTGAACAACACCGGTTGCTCGCTAGTGTGGGGGCATCCCCAGGGTCCGACTCTGACGAGGTTGTTGATTGAAGGTTTGGAGGAAGCGGTCGATTTGGGCGGTGGGCTCGTGCTGTTGCTCGGCTGTGCCGCGGGAGACATGGGAATCGCAGCACTCTTCCGAGTGAAGGAAGGAGGTGAGTCGAAATGACAAAGTCCATCAGACAGTCGACACTCCAGACATTGGGACTTGGTTCGGTCATTGATATTTTTCGACGTGGCAGACTACCGGCGCATACCGGCGACCTGGTGGATCGGGTATTCGGCGGCCCCGCAGAGCGTGGTTCACTGGTGATCTCCGGAGCCAATGGGATCGTGGGTGCCGGGAAGATGATGCAACTAACATCCCGGCTGGAGCCTTTTGGCGTTAAGTCCATCAGCCTCAGTCGCCCCCGCACGGCCGACGGGATAGGGCCACATTACTCAGGACTGGTGGAGGCGTTGGGAAAAGAGCGGGCCGACCGAGTAATGGGCAACATTGTCAGAATGACATATGACGGGACCAGCCTGCCGGCGGACCTCAAGAACTGGCGGCCCCGTTTTCTTCTGGAATCGATTCCCGAGATCCTCGATATCAAGAAGGATCACTACAGACTGTTTCAAAAAGCGTTTCCGGGGATCGAGATTCGCTCTGTCACGTCCGGTTTCCCAAGCTCAGAATTGGGAGTGGGCGTGATGCATCCGGCTTTCCCTCACGAGACAAACAAGGTCTGGGAGACTGTTGAAGAGGAGCCTTCTGCCATTACCCAGCTTCTGTGGGCGTTGGGACTGATCCCGGTCCCGGTCAGCGACGACTGGTCGTTCGTCCTGGATGTCCTGTTTTGCGGCGTGACATTGGCGGGCTTGAGATACCATCGGGTGTCCAACATGCCTTTTTGGAAGATCGACAAGTACGTCAGGAAGTTTGTGGGACCGAATCCGTTCCGGGCTCATGATGTCATCGGAGCCAAGGGTGCGGATTTCCTGACGTGGTCCTGCCTGCATCATCTTGCTGAGAAGTACGGAGCGTTGTTCCGACCGACACCAGAACTGGATGAGCGACAAGAGACCGGCCAAAGCTGGTATCCCCCCAACCATTTCAGACCCGTGGTTAACTGGCGTATGAATGATGAGGAGGAGGATGAGTTCCTTAGTTGGATCCAAGGCGCCCTGTTTCAGATGGCCAGCCTGATACTTCACGAGCAGCGGGGCCACCTGTCCCACGTCAACGCGGTCGGTGAGTTATGCGCGCAGTTTCGCCGAGGAATCTTAGCCATGATCCGGAGCATGGGGGCCGAGGCAGCGATTAAGAGAGTCGAGGCCTATCAAAGGCTCCACTGCGAAGCGGCCGAAAGCTGCTGGTATCCGGCCGTATTCGAGCAACTGGGCAGCCCCGAGTGGCAGCAGTTGTATGTCAACGCCGAGCAT
>JAZFRU010000091.1:0-16197 GCA_036445815.1 Acidobacteriota bacterium
CTCCTCAACCGTAAAAAAGGGGTTGTTCTGCTCATTATAGCAGGGAACTTTGCCCGGGTTTTCTGAGAATTTCCAAGAAACATTTCAAGAGCTTTCCAGTTTTCGGAGTCGCTTTCCGCCTTAACAGGTAAGGACGGCAAACACGCTGATCCAGGGAGGAAGACGCCATGAGGAAAGCCATTCAATCGCACTTGATCTTGGGTTTCACACTCATCACAGGCCCAGCAGCCACCAGCCTGACCGCAGCCGCTCCGGCAGATTGGCCGATCCAGGAAGTTCCCTTTAAACTGCTCAATCGCCATATGGTGGTGGTGGAAGCTACACTCAAGGGCGGCCATTCTCTTCATTTGATGATAGACACCGGCGCCACCCACAGCGTCGTGGATCAGGCAGTGGTCGACCAGCTCGAGCTCAAGATCGTGGGAAGCCATCGAGTCGAAGCCTTCGGGAAAGGATCCGATCAGGGACGGGTGGTGTTACGAGGTTTGCAGGTGGGGACGATCCGAACCAGTCTGCTGGCCTTCGTGGCCGAACTCCCCTGGTCCGGAGTCGACGGTATTCTGGGCCTGGATCTGCTGAGCCAGACCAACTTCACCATTGACTACTCCGCCAGAAAAATTCGCTTTGGGCCTCGGGACTCTCATTTCAACTCGACCACCCCTTTTGAATTTCATTCTTCTCAGATCATCGTACCGGTCCGGATCGAAGGCCAGGACGTCCGCCTCAGAATGGATACCGGAGCCCGTACCATCAATCTGTATCGATCGAAAATGCACAAGTCGATCCGGAAGCTGCGGATCAAGCTCGAGATTCCTTTCACTCATGTCTCCGGTACATCCAAGTACCAGGAAGTGGCCTTGCCGAAGGTTGAACTCAGCGGCAGTCAATGGGAATACGTCACGGCCAGGTTGATGGTCTTCTACAATCAGCCGCCCATCGATCATCCGTACGACGGGGTGCTGGGGCTGGGCGAACTGGACATCAAGCGGATTTACTTTGATTTTCAGAGCAACGTTCTGAGCTGGGAGAAATGAAGAAAAGGGGCAACAAGCGGGGAGGTTCTGGTGCCGGAGGCGGGACTGGGCAAGATGAGCCACGGCTAAAATCGGGTATTGCCGAAAAGCCTTTTTCTGTCGGGGTTTCAGTGTTCTCTCCGGTTCAAGTTGCGTCGCCTGATATCGGCTAGGATACGTCTCCTTGACTGGGTCAACCTGGCTTCCTAAAATAGTAATATATGTTCTCGCCTGCGATTCTGATTGTGGACGATGCTCCCGCACTCCACCTGCCTGCCGAGGGTGTCTTAACCGACGAATCCTGGAAAGGGTTCGGGAACTCTAGAAGCTGGCGGAGAATCTTCCCACATTGGAACCGATTACGACCTGAATTGGGACCTGATCAGCCTTAATTGTGGTTTTTTTTTGAGACGGGAGTATGGTCGACCAAGCAAAGCCCTCGGATGATCTTCAGAGATTAACCGAGGAAGTCCTTGAAGAAATCGTTCAGGAAGAAACGCGTAGTACCGGACTGGAACGGGAGCGTGTCGAGAAGAAAGATCGGTCCCTGGCCAGAAAACGCCGAACTGAATGGATCTGTTTCACTGTTAGTTTGCCCCTACTGATCATTTTCACAGCACTCAATCTGACGGGGCGAGGACCTTTTCAAATAGGGGCGCCAACCGTTTCCGAGTCTGAAATAAACCGCTACCTTCTGGAGGATCTGGAGTTTGTGGTACGTGAGGTCCTGACCTACCAGGAAGAGTCCGGAAGCCTCCCCGTGGTTCTTCGTTTGTTGAATCTGAAAAAACCAAATCTAAAGTACACAATCGTTGGGCCGAATCATTTTCAGATCCAACTCACCCACGAGAGCCAGATGATCACATTCGACTCAGTACGGGATTCCTACAGTTTCTATGCTGAGATCATAGATGAAATGGAGGCGAGTCGTTGACACTGCCAAGGATGCGGTTGTGCACCCGCACAGGTTTTTCCTTCCTGGAGTTAATGCTCGTGATCGTGCTCATAGGCATTCTCGCCAATCTGGCGATTCCAGCCTATTCCGACGCCCTCTTAAGGGCCCGGGCTCAAGCGATCATCGGAGACTATCTTGTTGTTCGCACCGCTGTTGTCGATTACTTCACCAGAAACGCTACCTGGCCACAAGACCGTGGGGCGGGTGAATACCCAGAGGAATTGTCCCCCTATCTGGAGGACAGGGTCCAGTGGGCACATCCTCTCTCTGCCAACCCGGAGGGCCTTCAAGAGAAGGAATATGTGTACGACTGGGAAAACTGGATTCAGGCGGACGGCAGCTCGAAACATCCTGAGACGGGCGTGTTGACGGGGTTCACCGTTCAATCCGACGACCTGCGTTTGAAAACCATTATTGCGAACGCCTGGAGTTACCCTGTGGTGTGGCGTCTGGACAAATTGATATTGCCCATCGAATCGATGGGAGTCATTCCCGCCGGCAGATATGAGCCTCCGGCAAGCCCGGGGGAAGCCGAAGAGAGCCCGGGAGAAGGAAAAGATCCAGGCAAGGGCAAGGCCAAAGGAAAGGATCCAGCCAAGGGCAAAGCCAAGGGGAAAAACTGACACTCGGGCCCTGAATGACCCCCGAAGAGTTCTCTGCCGTTACCGTGTAGGAACACCCAAGCGTGTCTCAAGCCGAATCCGCTTCCTGGTCGCTGTCGGGAGTTCCCGGAACGCCGATCCTCTTATTCACAACAACGGGGAGGTTTTGGTGCCGGAGGCGGGATTCGAACCCGCACACTCTTTCGAGCGCCACCCCCTCAAGATGGTGTGTCTGCCAAATTCCACCACTCCGGCACGAAGGTCTACTCTGATTCAGCTGCGGCGGGCGGCTCCGCAGGGGCCGTCGAGGCTTCTGGCGTGGATTCTTCAGCTGTCGGCAACTCGGCCGTTGGCAGGTCGGTCGTGGACTCCACCGGTGCAACCTCCGGCAAGTCAACCGTTTCGATGACCGACTGACTCGAACCCCGGGTGTACAGGACGGCCAGGGAGAGAGAGGTGAGCATAAAAATGATGGCACAGAAAGTGGTGGCCTTGGTCAACATGGTGGCCGCTCCCCGTGCGCCAAATGCCGTCTGACTTCCCGAGGTTCCAAAGGTTGAGGCCAGATCTCCGGCCTTGCCCGACTGGAGCAATACCACCAGGACGAGGACCAGGGACGCCAAAATATGACACGTAACGATCAGTGTTATCATAAGTTACTCTCCCGCCAGAATTCTGTCAGGCGCTTTCCTGGACTATTGTAGCAAAGGACTGCGCGTCCAGGCTCGCCCCACCCACCAGAGCTCCATCAATGTCTTCCTGAGCCAGCAGCTCCCGGGCATTATCCGGCTTGACGCTTCCTCCATAGAGGATCCGAATTCCACCTGCGACCGGGTCTGAATACCTCTCAGAGAGCCATTGGCGAATCAAACCATGGACTTCTTGAGCCATTTCCGGAGTGGCCGTCTTACCGGTTCCGATGGCCCAAATCGGCTCGTACGCGACGATGATACGAGAAGCCTCAGGTGCTGTCAATGCACCCAGGTCCGCCTCTAATTGTCCCCGTATCACTTCACCAACGCGCTGAGCCTCTCGCTCCTCGAGCGACTCTCCCACACAGAGGATCGGGGTGAGCTCGGTCTCGAGAACCTTTTTCATCTTTCGATGAATGATGGCATCCGATTCGTGAAACAACTGGCGACGTTCCGAATGGCCCAGAATCACATAGCGGCAACCGCAATCCAGCAACATGGAGGTGGACACCTCTCCTGTAAACGCACCTTCCTCTTCCCAGTGGACGTTCTGAGCAGCCAGCTGTACCTCTCCCCCCCGGATCACCTCTTCCACCGCTGACAGGGCTGAGAAGGGAGGGCAGACCACCACATCCACGGCCAGACTCGCCGCCAGCAAATCCTGCAGTTGCCCAACCGTTTTTCGGGCCTCTTCCCGGTTCTTGAACATTTTCCAGTTGCCTGCGATCAAAGGTCTGCGACTCATAGGGGTTTCCTCACTTGTCAGTTAATATTTCAACTCCCGGGAGAGCTCTTTCAGCCATGAATGCTAGCGATGCACCTCCACCCGTGGAAAGGTGAGAGATCGCCTCCCCAAGACCCGATTGCACCACCGCGGTTACGGAGTCCCCTCCCCCGACCACCGACAAGGCGGAACTGTCCGCTACCGCCTTGGCAATTGCGACCGTCCCAAGAGAAAACTCCTCAATCTCAAAGACACCCAGGGGCCCGTTCCAGAAAAGGGTGTTGGCCCTGGCAATCTCCTGTTGAAACGTCTCCACCGTCTGAGGGCCGATATCCAGCCCCATCCATCCCTCGCCAATATGCGAGATCTCCACATGGGTTGCCACTCCCGGCTGGCACTTTCGGGCCACCACGCTGTCAACAGGCAGTTGCAGCGACACGCCGCGGGATCGGGCTCTGGCGATGACACCTTCGGCCACTTCAATCTTGTCCTGCTCCACCAGTGAATTTCCTACCGATTCACCCCGGGCCTGCAAGAAAGTAAAGGCCATCCCCCCTCCGATCAAGATGGTGTCCGCAAAACCGAGCAAACTCTCAATCACTTCTATCTTGTCGGAAACCTTGGCTCCTCCCAGAATGGCCACCACCGGATGCTGCGGCTCATGCCTCACCCGGGAAAGGTAGTCCAGTTCCCTGGCTACCAGGAATCCTGCGGCGCCCCGACCTAGAAGACTCGGAACACCAACGGTGGAGGCATGGGCACGATGGGCCACGCCAAAAGCATCGTTGACGTACTCCTGAACTCCCATTCCCAGCTGGCGGGCAAATTCCGGATCGTTCTTGATTTCCCCGTCCTGAAATCTCAGATTTTCCATCACCAGCACCTGACCGGGCTGGAGGATCTCGACCTGGGATCGAACCTCAGATCCGATGCAGTCATCGACGAACTGTACCTCCTGGTTCAACAGCGAGGACAGTCGTCCAGCCACCGGATAGAGTGACAACTCTTTCCGGCGTTGCCCCTGAGGCCTACCCAGGTGAGAAACCAGGACGATTCTGGCATTGTTTTGAATGGCAAACTCGATGGTGGGGAGTGCAGCCTTGATGCGAGTATCATCAGCCACCTGCCCCTGGGCCAAAGGGACATTGAAATCCACTCGTAGAAAAAGAAGTTTCCCATCCAGATCCAGGTCTGTAATGGAAAGCTTGTTGATCATGACTTCGCGTTACCGCCTACTCATTTCAAGGGCAGTCTTCCATTTAGGAGGAAGAGGTCAGGGGTCAGCTTGCCAGACTTTTCCCGACAAAGGCGGCCAGTTCGAGCACTCGATTCGAGTATCCCCATTCATTGTCATACCAGGCCAGAACCTTCACCATCCTCTGGCCCAGAACCTTGACAAAGGGACCGTCCACGATCGCTGAATGAGGATCCTTGATGAAGTCTGCAGAAACCAGAGGTTCCTCGGAATATTTCAATATCCCCTTCAGATCCCCTGCAGCCGCCTGACTGAAGGCAGCCTTGACTTCATCCTCGGTGACATCCTTCTCCAGGGTGGCCGTCAAATCGACCAGTGACACGGTAGGGGTGGGAACCCTGACAGAAATCCCATCCAGCTTACCCTTCAGTTGAGGAAGCACCAGGGTAACCGCGCGGGCGGCACCCGTGGTGGTGGGGATCATGGACAGAGCAGCGGCACGGGCTCGACGCAGATCTTGGTGGGGAAGGTCGAGTATCCGCTGATCGTTGGTGTAGCTGTGCACGGTTGTCATGAGACCCTGTTGAATCCCGAACTGCTCGTCCAGGACCTTGGCCACCGGAGCCAGACAATTGGTGGTACAACTTGCGTTGGAAATAATGGTGTGCTGCTCAGGATCGTATTGCTCCTGGTTAACTCCCAGACAAATCATCACATCCTGTCCCTTGCCGGGTTGACTGATAATGACCTTTTGCACCGTATCGCGGAGATGTTTGGCCGCATCCTCACGTTTACTGAAGAGACCGGTCGATTCGACGACAATATCAGCACCCACGTCTCCCCAGGGAATCTGGGCCGGATCTCTCTGGGCAAAAATCCGGGTTCTCCTCTTATCAACGGAAATGGAGTTCTCATCATGCTCCACTTCGGCTTGCAGTTGTCCGTATACCGAATCGTACTTCAATAAATGGGCCAGCGTCTTCGGATCAGTGATGTCGTTGATGCCTACAATTTCCAGATCCTCGTCTGCTTCCAGCACCGCACGATAGACATTGCGACCAATCCTTCCGAACCCATTAATTCCTACCTTCGTGGGCATACTTCTGCTCCTTTCATCACGCTACTTTCCACTTTCGATTCCACAGCTCATTTATACCAACAGGCTGATCGTGACACAAGGCGGTGCCGAGGAGACTTTCGCGGCTTTGAAACAGGGAAACTTCGATCCGAAGAACCGTGGTCACAACAAGCCTCGAAGAGCTCAGCACTCCCGTTCCACACCTATTCATCCATAAAGATCGCGCCCATCGGGTTGGGTTTTAAAACGCCGGTGTCCCCACAGCCAGCAGTGAGGATACTCGCGAATGACTTCCTCGACAAAGCGATTCAAGAGTGCCGTTCCCTCGGCCACGTCCTGCTCCGGATCATCCCCCCTCAGCAACTCCACCGGCGGATAAAATCGCATCACATAATGTCCCTGGCGACGAGCCGGATACATGAAACCGGGGACGATAGGAGTGGAGGTTTTCAAGGCCAGAGCAGCCAGTGCCGAGCTTGTTGATGCCGGATGACCGAAGAATGGAACATACACGCCTTCCCGCTCCTGACTGTTTTGATCCACCAGAAAACCCACATCGCCGCCCTCCTGGAGGACTCTCAGGATCCGACGCATGGAACGGTGTTTCCCAATGACTCGATTGCCGACACGAGTGCGCAACCGCCTGGTCCAGTTCTCCAGGAAAGGATTATCCAGGGGCCGCACCACAAAACTGAGAGGATGACCGTAGAGGGCGTGAACAGTGGGCAAAAACTCCCAGGCACTGATGTGGGCGGTCATAAACAAGACCGGTCGATTCTGCTCTCGCACCTTCAGGTAGTTTTCAAGCCCCCTCCCCTCTTCATATTGAACCCGATTCAAGACATTCTGGCGGTTGAGGCGGGACATTCGGGAAATCTCGACCACCTGGTCGCCCAGTTGCTGGTAACTGCGGCGGAGGATATTCTTCTTCCACTGCCTGTCCTTTTCCGGGAAGGCTATATCCAGATTGACCATGCCGATCCTGCAATGCCTGGCGTCCAGAGCCCAGACCAGCAGAGCCAGACCTTCACAAAACGGATAGGCCACGAAAGAAGGCAGGAGTCCAACCACGAACACGAAAATTCTCACCACGGCATAGACGAGCCAGTCCAGGGCCATCTGGTAGGGACGATTAGAGGTCATTACCCTGGTCCGTCATTCTGTCTCCTATCCCCGGGTCTTCTGGATCTTCTTCAGCAATCTCTCCCACGCCTTCTGCTCGCGGTGGGGTTGGACCACCGAAGCAAGCCGCGCGCATTCGTTCTTGAGTTTCCGGTAAAAACCAGGCTCCGTCTCAGTCCTGAGAAGCAACTGCTTCAAGGCCTGTGTATCTCCAGGGGGAAAGAAACCGGAATAGCCTTCTCCCAGGGTGCCTATCAATCCGGGAATCCGGGAGGCGACTACCGGGACAGAGGAAATCAATGCTTCCGAGAGTACATTGGAACTCCCTTCGACCTTTGAAGTGATGGACACCAGGTGGCTGCTGGCAATCAGACGACGCGTTCTCCAATAGGGCAACCCACTGATCCAGCGGTAGCGCCCGTTGTTGCGCTCCTCTGCCTCGGCTTTCCTCTTCATCTCAACACTCAGGGCCCGCCCCACCTGCCAGATACGGACCCGGGAGGAAGTGGGCAGACGACGCCCGGCCAGTGCCAGTCGGAAAGGATCCTTGACCGCCCTCAGGTTTCCCACCGTACAGACTCGAAAGTAACTCTTTGGTGGTTCCGGTGTCCCTTTGACGGGGTCGGCAGACTGGTAGATAACGGTTGCCTTCCAGCGGAACTCCTGAGGTATTTCCTCGAGAGCCTGTTTCTGTAAAACGACCACATGAGTGGCCATTTCCAGGGACTCTTGAACCTCAGGACCGCGCCGAAGATCTCGATAGAGATCGGTTCCCGACAGCACCACCACCAAAGGGCTCTCGGGTTGCTCCCGACGAAATCGACGAATCGAGGAGAAGCTCTTTCGAGCGTGTACGGCGATCAGCAAATCACACGCACCTCCCTGATACTGCCCTTCGACACGAGGACGATGACCGATTCCCTTCAAGATGCGCGCCCAGCGCCGAACGGTCACTCGATTCCCGTCCAGGACGTCTTGTGGAGATGGGGTGACGAGCTTAATCCGCATGAACTTTTCTGATCACTTGGAAAGACCAGATCTCCTCTTTAAATCTAAAGCGCGCAGGCGCAAAACCCTGCCCAGACATCAGGGCGATCAGTGGCGTCATCAGACCTCCAGGCGTTGCCATTCAGCCCCAGGGTCCCCTGGCCAGGTTCCGTCACGTTTCCTGTGTGCTGTTTCAAACCGATCATGGCGTCCCTTTTTTGAAAAGCAACAGTGAAAACCATTTCCTGGGGTCGTCAAATCGGACAACCGGTTCAAACCCGAGATATTGAAGTTGTTGCTCCAGCTGGGCAGCATCGAACTTTCGGCTCACCTCGACCAAAATTTTCTGCCCCTCCTCCCAAACCCAGCGAGACTGATGAGCGGGGATTTCTATCACCTGCCTGACCGTGGAGACCCCGTACATCTCCACCTGTCTCCACTCGGGATCATAGAACGACTGATAGCGAATTCGCCCCACATCAAAGTTGCTCCCGACGAGCCGATTGACATGGTTGAACACATTCAAGATGAAGGCCTCCGTGACGCCTTGAGAATCGTTATAGGCCTTTTCGATCACTTCCGGGTCCTTGTCGCAGTCCACGCCTAGAAGAAAGAAGTCCTGGGATCCCATGCACCTTCTCACCAGCTGGAAGAACCGGACAAACTCGAATCGATCGAAGTTCCCCACACTACTCCCCAGAAAAGCGAACAGAGTGGGAAGGCTCTTGTCGATACAGGACATCCCCTCCTCGTAACGAGTCAGCAGTCCATGAAAATCGATTTCGGGAAACTCCTCCTGAATCGAGTCTCTGGACCCCACCAGCGAAGAAAGGCTCACGTCGATGGCAGCAAAAGCCGCTTCCTTCCGTTGGCTCACCTGCTCTCTTAACAAATGACGCGTCTTCTTGGAAAAACCTGCACCCAGTTCCACGATGCAGTCGACGGATGCCGTCGAGATCACCCGTTCCGCCTTCTCGGCAAGCAGGGCCTCTTCGGTACGGGTCAGATAGTACTCCGGTAGGGCCGAAATCTGTTCGAATAACTCAGCACCTCGCTCATCGTACAGAAGTTGAGGCTCCAGCCTTCGAGGCTGATCCCACAAGGTTGTGAGCAGCGACTGCTGGATGTCACCTCGCGATTCATCGCCGGCGAGTGCCCAGATGGACGGCTCCACTTGAGACCACTGGTCTTTGTGGTCCCCGTGAAAGATCTCAAACCGATTCTTGGCGCCCGAGTCTCGAGATGACATTAACTCTCCGTAGGCTTCTCGCCTGCCAACAGCTTGCCGTAACGCTCGGGAAAACTCCGGGGCCGCCCTCGCTCGTCGGTGACCACGTGAAGGGTTTCACCTTCGGCGTACACCGTGGCACCCTCCGGATCGATCAACCGATAATGAAAAGAGATGGTTCGTCGACGCAGGGCCTTCAGCTGTGTTCGAACCACGAACTCTTTATCATACTCAAGGGGGGCCAGGTAGCGACACTTGACCTCCGCCACCCTCAGAAATCGCTGACTTGTTTGCTCCATTTCCAGATAAGAGAAACCATGTCGACGGCAAAATTCTGATCTTCCCACCTCAAACCAGACCAGATAATTGCCATGATAGGCCACCCCCATCTGGTCGGTTTCAGCATAGCGAACTCGAATAGTGCAGTCGGTATCGGAATGCTCTTCTTTCATCATCGAGGATCCATTTTATACGCCCGTCAGGACTTGCACATCATAGCCTATAGAAATCGCACGGTCCGTCTTTCCACCCCCTTTTTCTCACGATGCGTTCAACTGCTGGCCTCGGCGCTGACATCAGGAGGTAGAGTTCGAAGCTGGGTGAGCTCCTCCCTTGGCCCACCAAGCAGGCCAAGGTGGTCTCCATACTCCTCACTGTGGTTCAGTCTAGGGGCTCTCAGGGGTTGGGGATCCTGGCGATACTGGCACTGGTGGCGGTGGGGGTTCCTCCTTTGATTGGGTCCATTTCCACCCTCAGTCAGTGAAGGCACACGGCCCCGAACACCCCCTCGAACTCCAATCTCTGTTGCTGTCCTGGCGGACTCCATTCCATTGCCTTTCTTACTCGAAAGATCTAGACTCTAATCCCAACCTTGAGATTCCGGGGCAAGGGGACTTCAATGGCAGACCACAAGGAGCAGAAACAGGGGAACCTGCAGCACCTGGCTGAAAAAGTTGCCGAAACGCCACAAAAACCTCTTCCAAGGGGCTCGGAGACCATCCTGTTGGTCGAAGGTGAAGACCCGGTCAGAAAACTGATGGAACAGGAGCTGAGAGCTCAGGGATACACGGTTCTTTCGGCCGGCTCTGGAGAAGATGCCCAGAATCTATTCCGGCAGACCGAACAATCCATTGATCTTCTTGTAACCGATGTGGTGATGCCGGGTCAGAGTGGACCGGATCTTTACCGACAACTGGAGTTGGAACACCCTGGACTCAAGGCCCTGTTCATATCAGGCTATTCCGAAAGGGCAGTAGAACAAGGGACCATTTTAGAGAACCGACTGCCCTTTCTCCAAAAACCTTTCCGTACGTCCGAGTTAGCCCTTCGGGTCCGGGAAATACTGGATAAGAACAGCGGCGAATAGGCGGAAAGCATCGCCCGCGACAGAAATTGAGGTCAGACTTACCTGTCCAGGTCCTGCGTATCCGGGCCAGTAACTTCCCCCCACCCCCGTCGGGACAGATCCCAATAAATGAAACCACCCGCCATGAACCCCAGTCCCACCAGGGAAACGCCCAGCAGCGTTTCTCCCAAGATGATCTTGCCAACTCCAAACAGTATTGAATAAACCAGAACCACTCCGCAGATCCAATCCACGAACAACCACGAAAAGTCAGGGTTGTCCTGGAGATCGACATCCCAGTCCGACAGCTTTTTCCAACCGATTCCCCCGGGGTGAACACGTCGATAGAATCGAACAAGATGCGATTTCTCAACGGGGGCGGTAAGAAAGGTTACCAGGACCCACACGCAGGTCGTCACTCCCACGATATAAAACAGTGAGTCCGGAAAGGCGATGCTGGTGTACATCTTGATGTAGGCGTACACAACAAAGGGGACCACCGTGGCACTGATCTCACTCCAGGCATTGATTCGCCACCAGTAGAATCGAAGAATCAAGACCAATCCGAGGCCTGCTCCAGATTCGATGACAAACTGCCAGGCTCCGGAGATGGTGTGAATGACCAGAGTTACCAGGATGGAAGCCACCATCAGCAACAGGGTCGTGACCCGGGAGGCCATCACATAATGTTTTTCTGAAGCCCCGAGTCGGACGAACCTCCGATAGAAGTCATTCACCACGTAGGATGTTCCCCAGTTCAGTTGGGTTGCCACGGTAGACATGTAGGCAGCGAAGAAGGAGGCCACCAACAGGCCCTTTAAGCCCACCGGAAGAAAATCTCGCATGGCGTAGACATATCCCAATTTCTTGTCTTCGAGACCCAGTTCCGGATACAGCACCAGGCTGGCCAGTCCCACCAGAATCCAGGGCCATGGTCGCAGACAGAAATGAGCAATCGTGAACCACAGAGTGGCCAGCAAGGAATGTTTTTCATCACGAGCCGACATCATCCGCTGGGCAACATATCCGCCACCGCCTGGTTCCGCACCCGGATACCAGGCCGCCCACCATTGAACGAAAAGGTAGGCAACAAAAGCACTCACACTGAGGGTGAGCACTCCCTCGTAAGCCACCGTTCCCACACCTGAGTAGATTTCGGGTGTAAATCTGAAGGTTGACTCCGGCAGTTGGCTCTTGAGTCCTTCAATACCGCCGATCTGGGGTAACCGAATCACCACCACGGCCAGAACAACGGTTCCGGTCATGGCAATCAGGAATTGCAGCACGTCGGTGACAGCGACTCCCCAAAGCCCTGCCAACGCAGAATAAACCGCCACGAAGGCCATCGACGCAAAAACGTAATACCGAACCACCTCGGGCGAGACATCGAACATGCCTATCAGAATCGATGCCATGGCGACGTTCACCCATCCGATCACCACGGTATTGATGAAAAGGCCCAGGTAAAGAGCTCGAAATCCCCGCAGGAAGGAAGCCGGCTTTCCTGAATAACGAAGTTCGATGAATTCCACGTCAGTAAGTACGGCCGCTCGTCTCCACAATCGGGCAAAGAAAAACACCGTGAACATGGAGCCAAAGAGAAAGTTCCACCACAGCCAGTTACCGGCAATACCATTTTTAGCCACCAGTTCGGTGACGGCCAGAGGCGTGTCCGCGGCAAAAGTGGTGGCCACCATCGAGGTCCCCGCCAGCCACCAGGGAAGTTGTCGACCGGAAAGAAAAAACTCGCTGGTGTCCTTGCCGGCACGTTTGGAATAATAGGCGGCAATCCCGAAACTCAGCAGGAAATAAACAGCGACAATTCCCCAATCCACAATAGCCATCGGGACCCTCCCTCCGCTCCGTCGGCGAGCAGAACACTCCTTTTATAAGCCGCCCTGGTGACGTTCGTCAAGTCGCTGTTTGAGGAAAAGGCTGTGCAAATCATGTGCAAAATCTGTGCACCAAAAGCACTCTTAAATCATTGAATTCAAAGGAGTTTTTCCACTTGACATCAAGCGATGTCGAGGTAAACTGAAATTAGTTCCCGAGAGACAATAAGCTGTGAGAGCGGCGCCCAAAAGAGTTGACGGATCCCTCTGGGGATTCAAGACTCTCTTGTCACCGAAGCCAATGCCGCTCGGGAACTATTCTCTTTTATGGTGAAGGAGGGTTGAGGAGGGAGAACAGGCTCAGGCCTCTACTTCGTCTGTCCGTACCATTGGTAATTGATATCGATGTAATTCAGCCACTGCTCCGGAACTTCGTCCTCGGGAAAAATGGCTTCAACTGGACATTCCGGCACACACGCGCCGCAGTCGATGCACTCTTCAGGATCGATGTACAGGAGTTTTTCCGGTTCGAACCCCTCCTCGTCGCTGCGGGGGTGAATACAATCCACGGGACAGGCGTCGACACAGGCAGTATCCTTGGTTCCGATGCAAGGCTCACAAATAATGAATGTCATCAGCTTCTATTTCCTTCCTGAAAACCTCCGTCAAGATAGCCGATTTATCTTAAGCTAACCAACAAAGCTTTTAATAGTCTTTAATATGCTAACCCATCTCACTCTGTCCCATCAAAAGGCTCGGTTGACCGCTTATCGAGGTTCTCCTAAACTACAGTCGTGAACCGGACTGAGAGGCTGTTGGACTTGATTACCTATTTGCTCAATGCGCGGGAACCCGTGTCATGGCAGGAGATCAAGAATCACTTCCCTGAAGACTACGCCAAGGGGGTTGAAGAGTCCAACCAGCGGAAATTCGAACGCGACAAGGCGGAACTCATTTCTCTGGGAATCCCGATTGACTACCACAGCGGAGCGGGTACCACCAAGGAAGGCTACAGCATCGAGAAAGAGAAGCTCTTTCTCCCGGAAGTTCGTTTCAATCCCCAGGAGTCATCTCTGTTGATGCTCTCCGCCGCTGCGGTCCTGGAACAAAAAGACTTTCCCTACCGAGCCCAACTGGAATCGGCTCTCCATAAAATCACCAGCATCAATGACCACATCAGTCCCCCTCCGGAAGAAATCACCATTACCTACGGCGGGGAGGATGGATCAGATCGATCCAAGTGGGTCAGTGAAATCCAGGACGCTCTGGACCGCAGGAAAACATTGAAGTTTGTGTATCACGCCTTTTCCACCGGCAAGACATCCCGACGCCAGGTGGATCCCTACGGACTGATCTTCAGAAGAAGCAGTTGGACGCTGGTCGGATGGGATCACGCTCGCGAGGATCTGCGTTCTTTTGTGGTGACTCGGATGAAAGGGATGACCATCAATTCGCGCCGTCCAGGCACACCGGACTATGAAATCCCTCGAACCTTTACGATCAAGCGATATCAGAACCAACAGCAGTGGGAACTGGATTTACACCCACCCGTGTCGGTGACCATCAAGGTATCCGATCACCGCTTACCGGAACTGTTGCCCCAGTTAACGACTGCGAAAAAAAAGAGCAAAGACACCTTTGTATTAAACGTCACGAACCAATCGGGCCTGATAGCCTGGGTTCTCTCTCACAAGACAGACGTGAAGATTTTAGCTCCCGTGGAAGTACAGAACGCGCTCTGTGAAGTTCTTCGGAAGTTAACATGAACGTAACCGAGCGAATCAACCGAATACTGTTCATTCTGAGCTACGTCTCAAAAAATCAAGGCATCACCCTCCCAGACCTGGCCGAACGCGTCGGCATGCGCCCCAAGCAGCTCATGAAAGAGCTCGACTTCATGCTCCTGATCGGAAAACCTCCATTTCGCCCCGATGACTATGTCGACATCTACGTCGAAGACCAGAGGGTTTATGTGGAATATGACCAGATGCTGAATCGGCCATTGCGTTTCACACGGCCCGAGGCCCTGGCCCTGCTGATTTCTCTAAAACTCCTGGATCCCGAAGTGGATCCCAAAACGGTCGAGTCTCTCAAACGGACCATCGAAAAAGTGATTTCGACCTCTCTGGACCCGACTGCGCGCCTGGAAGATCGAATTGTCCTTGACCAGCCCTCACGTCCCATCTCTCAACACTTCGCCCTTCTCCGTCAGGCCATTGAGGAGCACCGGAAAACGGCCATCGAATACTATTCCTTGACCCGGGATGCGACCAGTCCCAGGGTTGTCCATCCCTACTTCTTGACCAAGAATCTGGGTTACTGGTACCTCACGGGCCACTGTGAGCTACGACAGGACGTGCGAACCTTCAAATTCGAACGCATCCTTTCGGTTAAACTGCACCAGGAAGATTTTCCCATACCGCAGGATCTGGACATCGACAAACACAAAGCAAACTTTCTCAAGTCGATGGGACCCAACAAAATAGAAATCTACTTCGCCTCCCAGGTCGCACCCTGGATCAAGGAACGATGGGGCTCTTCCATGACCCGGAAAGGCAAAAACGCGGGGGTGATATTAACCCTGGCCAGTGAGACATTGGAATATCCTTCTCGCCTGGTCCTGAGCTTCGCCCCGCATGCCGAACCGGTGAGCCCGCCCGAACTCATCGAAAAGGTTCGCAACGACTCCAGAGCAATAGCCAAACTTTATTAACCCGCATTTCTCACACCTTCTCTACTGCATCGGCGCCATGATCCGTCCTGACGGTGTTGCACTCCTTCAGCCTCCTCAACGTGCCCTACAGTACGTTTGCGGGGGCTTCGGTCGCGCGCCTTGTCAGGCCGGCCCTCCCACCGCTTCGTAACGAGAAGATGTGAGAAATCCGGGTTTTAAAGAACAGTGGCTCCCCGTCGATCAATCGGCACGATCCTGTAAAATTCACCTAAACAACTTGCAGGTGACGTGTTTGCTTCTATAATGAAACCTCCATTCAATTAATGACACCTTGAGGGAGGATATCGAGTCATGGTCAAAAGTAGTTTGTTTACGGTTGTCTTTCTAATAATTGTTGTTTTCGGCACCTACTGTGCTCCCGCGGCGGAAGAACCGGCTCCAGAACCGGTAGAAACCCCTGAACCACAGGCCCTTACCGCGACTGCAGAACTTCAGGGCACAGAAGGGAATGACGTGAGCGGCACGGTAAGTTTCGAAGAGGCCGATGGCCAGGTCAGCATTGTCGCTCATGTCACTGGATTGGAGCCTGGCAACCATGGCTTTCATATCCACCAGACAGGAGACTGCAGTGCGCCGGATGGAACCAGCGCCGGCGGTCATTTCAATCCCGAGGAAACCGAACACGGGGCTCCTGATGGCGAGATTCATCACTCCGGTGATCTTGGAAACATCGAGGTCGATGAAGAAGGC
>JAZFRU010000092.1:0-2262 GCA_036445815.1 Acidobacteriota bacterium
ACCGCCTCTTGCACGCGGATGTCAAAATCCTGAATGCCGAAAGAAATGCGGTTGATGCCCTTTTCCGCATAAAACTCCATTCTCTTCTCGTCCACCCGGCGCGGATCAATTTCAATGGCAAACTCATCTAAATGATCAACATCGGCGATTGACCGGAGTTTTTCAATCAGCTCTTCGAATTCCGGCTCCTCAACAAAGGTGGGAGAGCCGCCCCCCAGATGGATCTCCTGAATGTGAGGCCGGAGTTCATGGTGCTCGAAAAACTGACGGAGGCAGTCAATCTCACGGTACAGGTGTTTCAAATAGGCCTGGACCTTGGCGTAGTCCTGGGTGATCGAAATATGACAGGTGCAGAACCAGCAGAGCTGCTGGCAATAAGGGATATGGATGTAGAGCATCGTGGGGATGTCTTCGCTTGTGCTGAAACGTTCGCACAAGGCCTTTTGAAAAAGTGTCTGGCTGGAATCCTGGGGCCAGAAACGTTTGTGGGGGTATTCGGTGTACATGAAGCCGGTGGTGCCGTATTTCTTGGTGATCTTCAGCTCCTGGCCTTCTGAAATGCTTGCCTTTTTCCCCTGTAACATGGTCAGGCACTCCTCCTGCGGTCAAACTCTCTCGAGGCGTCGTCTCCGTCTGGAAAAGCCCCTGTCGTGAGATGTTCCAGGGACAGGCCAAACTCGGTAAAACGATCCTGCCATCCAGGGGCTTCTTCCAGGATGGATTCCAACCCCTTCACCATGGAAGGTTCTATCCTGCCGTGGAGCTTGGAGTACAAATAGGCCCTGAAATAATGCGCAAAGGCATCGTCAGGGGCGACGGTGTCGACGATGAACTGAAGATATTGATAATTCTGCAGATATTTTGCGTGACGCTTCTCCTGGAAGAGCCGGGAGAAATTCAGGTGGTAGTTCATGTAAGCCCATATCAGATCGATTTCCTTGGGGGTTGGGACAGCATCCATGTCGGCATTGTCGAACACCTGGTTGAACTCGGTCGCGAAGATGTTGACCTTCTTTTCGGTGGATTTGCGCTGTTTCCCGTGGGCCCCCAGTTTATAGCGGATCTCATCAAAGACGACGGCTGAGACCATTCCTTCCAGTGCCATCTGGGAAAAAATGGGCGTGTTGGGAAGGGGCTGAAGCGGAAAAATAAAGGACCAGTCGAGATTCATTTCCCTGGCGACCTGGTAGGTGTCCCAGGCCATGGAAAAGGTCTCGTGAGGGAATCCGATCATCAGGAAAACGCGGGCATTGATCTGTTCGAACTGGCGGAACACCGACGCGGCACGTTGAAATACCTCGACCGTTCCCGGTTTCTTGATCTCGTGAAGAATCTTCTTATTGCCCGATTCCATTCCGATGGTCAGACCGACACAACCGCTGGCTGCGGCCGCGGCAATGATCTCTTCTTTACAGGACCAGGCAATGACGCCGTTGGTGCAGTCCCATGTGATCCCGACATCCTGGCGGACCATTTCGTTGAAGAGCGATATCGCCCTTGTATGATCCTTCAGGAAATCGTCATCCAGCCACATGATGTGACCGACTCCAAAGTCGTGGCGGAGCACCAGGAGTTCGTCGATGACCGATTGCACCGAGCGGCTGCGGACGCCCAGGCCATTGAAATTTCGGACACTGCAAAACGTGCACTGGGCCCGGCATCCGCGATTGGCCAGGACGGTACTGAAACGAGTGCCCGGTTCGGTGAACATGTGGTATGAGCCGATTTTTCCGTTTTCAGCAAGGTCCGGGGGCGTGATCAGATCATGGGCCGGGAGGATGTCGAGATCCTCCGCGGTCGGTGTCTTCCGATTGTTGAAATACAGGGTCTCTTTTTCTCCATTGAAAAGGATCTGCGCCAGTTCGGAAGGGGGTGCCAGCTTGTTGACCACCTGGACGAAGTTCACCAGGGTCAGATCAGACTCGTACATGAAGAAAAAGTCCACCATGGGGAGATCTTTGAAAAAGATCTGGCAGGTCTGCTCATCGGTGGTGCTGTTGGTGACGTGAACCCCGCCGAGGGCCAGCGGAATATCCGGGGTCAATTCCTTGATCAGATTACAGGTGTTCACCATGGACTGGTGAGTCTGGGAAAACATACAGGTGACGCCGACCAAATCAGGCTGAAACGCTTTCAGGACACGTTTGAGTTCGTCAAGGACAACGCCTGAAAAGTCGAAGGATTCTTCGTTGTCCGTGGCCCGGCATGCCTTTAAAATGGCGTTGTTGAGATTGACGATGTCCACGTCAATGCCATTTTGCC
>JAZFRU010000093.1:0-9085 GCA_036445815.1 Acidobacteriota bacterium
AAGAAGGCGTTCAGAATCGAGATTCTTTCAGTCATCAGCGGCCCATCACCAGTTGGCCTGTGGTCTCTGGGACGAGCAAATAGGCTACACTAACCATAGGGTCCAACAAGCGGAGGGAGGCAGGAAAGGATCTCCATGACCTTTGGGGAAAGATTTAAACATTGGCAGGTTCCTCTCGCCGTTGCCTGGCTCGCTATCATGTCGGGGGCGACACTCATTTCTGCCCAAACCTTGATTTTCCCTCAAATCGCCGACGGAGGGGACATCCACTCCGAGATCATTCTCACCAACCCTGCAGGAATTGCGGACAGTGGTTCTATTTTTTTCAAGGATGGAATGGGAAACGAACTGTCTCTGATGTTCGAAGGAATGCCGCAGAGTTCGATCAGCTACTCTATTCCTGCCGGAGGTGTCCTCAAGTTGAAACCCGATGACTCTGAGAACACCCAGACCGGATACGCCACCGTGGTTTCGAACAATCAGAATTCCCAGATCACGGGAACCGTGATTTATAACATTATGGGGTTTGAAGTTTCCGTTCCCAGTTCATCACTGAGTCCTCAACACCATGTCTTTGCCGAGAGAAATTCCACCGCTGATACCGGTATTGCTGTGGCGAATTCCGGCACTCAGGACATCGAGATCACTCTCCTGTTGCTGGATCAAAACGGTCAACCGGCAGGGCAGGCCATAATTTCTCTGGCGGCCGGAGAACAGACAGCACGATTCATCGATCAGTTCTTCGACGACCTCGCGGCCGGTTTTCAAGGCAGTGTCCACGCCCAATCAGACAGTGGTTTCGCGATGGTGGGATTCCGTCAAAAGACCACCGGTTCACTGGCCACTCTGAGCAGTTCCCCCACCGCCTTTTCCACCGCGACCCAGGGGGAAGACGACTGCGGAAACGCTCTCGGCAACGGAGACGAAATCGTCTCCGGCCCCCCCGGGCCCGAGGGAGCTGACCGAGACAACCCTTTCCGATCCCTGACCATCCACCCGACCAATCCCAACATCCTGATCGTGGGTACCGAAAGAAACGGCTTCCTCAAGAGCACCGATGGGGGAGTAACCTGGGACCGCCTTAGAATTGGCCTCCGCCATTCGGATGATCTCTACACGGAAATTTATGACGTCGCCATCGCCCGATCAGCCCCGGAGATCGTCTACTCGGTCACCACCGGAGGCGGCCCCGGCCCGCTCACCGGAACTCTCCCCAGTAGCTCAGGAGGGGCCTACAAGTCAGAAGATGGAGGAGCGACCTGGTCGAGAATCAACTGTGGGATTCAACAAAATGGGGGAAGGACGACCGCCGTGTATGCTGATCCGGCCAACCCTCTACACGCCATTCTCGCCATCTCGGGGGGCACCACTTCCTTCTTCGGCGAAGGGATCTCTGCGGGGCAGTACATCGAGGGAGGAATCTACGCCACGACCGATGGCGGAGCCAACTGGGAACGCCTTACCGTCTCTCCCAATGATGAACGAAGCGAATATATCTATTTCCGTGAAGCTTCGTCCAATCCCTCCCTGCTTTTCACCTTCGCCCTCAACGGTGACGACAATGGGTTGAGCCCAGGTTTTCTGAAGAGCATTGATGGGGGACGCACTTGGACCCCCTTTGCTCCTTCAATGCAGAGCAAGGCCATTTCCTACTTTGATGTTTCAGCCGATGGAATGAGAATCTATGCGATCGCCGACAGCGACCAGGATCGAGCCCTTTACAAATCCACTGATGGAGGAAACACCTGGCAGTCCTTTCACATTTCGAGTTCCGGCTACACCCTGACCGTTTCTCCTCAAGACAGCAATCGGGTGTTATACGGCAAGACTGATGGTCTGTATCTTTCGACCAATGGACTTGTCTCCAGCAATCAGGTCGTCTCGAGTGCCGACCGAATGGCGGACCTGGTTTTCGCCCCGTCCAACCCCAGTATCGTCTACGCAATTTCCCAGGGGTATGTCCTGTACAAGAGTTCCGATGCGGGGTCCACCTTCACCCAGATCAGGAATCTTCGCGATGACGTACTCAATGTGAATCCCTGAAATGCACAAGACCTTCAGTCAGTTGCGAAAGGAACTCGTCGCATGCCGTATCTGCCCTCGGCTGGTCGAACATCGTGAAAAGATTGCACGGGAGAAACGACGTGCCTACCGAGATTGGACCTACTGGGGAAAACCAGTCCCCTCGATGGGGACACGGTCGGCACGCCTGTTGATCCTGGGACTGGCACCCGCCGGCCATGGAGCCAACCGCACCGGAAGAATGTTCACGGGAGACCGAAGTGGAGACTTCCTCTACGACACCCTTCACCGTTTTGATTTCTGTACCCAGCCCATCAGCAGGGACCGCAAGGACGGACAGCAACTTCGCGATGCCTATATTACTGCAGCTCTCCACTGTGCACCGCCCCTGAACAAGCCGACCCTCCAGGAACTTGATCATTGTCGAAGTTACCTGCGCTGGGAACTCACGCTGCTGAATCATGTCCGGGTCGTGGTGGCTCTGGGGCGAGTCGCCTGGCAGGCCTACTGGAAGGCACGGCGAGAGCTTCAATGGCATGTCCC
The DNA here is from genome assembly GCA_036445815.1 of Acidobacteriota bacterium. Taxonomy (GTDB): domain Bacteria; phylum Acidobacteriota; class UBA6911; order RPQK01; family JADFOI01; genus JAPYTY01. The sequence continues at coordinate 2,566 of JAZFRU010000093.1, forward strand.
CAAGCCTCTTCCCGAGTTCGCCCACGCCGCAAGCTATCTACTGGATGAGAAAACCACTCTCATCGCTTCCTACCATCCCAGTCAACAGAACACTCAAACGGGAAGGCTCACCCATGAAATGTTCGATCGGGTGTTTGAAATGGCGAGGGGCCAGCTGACCGGCTGACCGCTGGCCTTCGACCAGCGCGTTTCACGTTTCAAGTTTCATGTTTCACGGAAAAATGAAGAGCCGTTCAAGCCCGACTGCTACATTACCAAGCCAAGGGTCAGGGGTCAGTAGGCGGGCGCAGCCCGCCGAGGTCAGGGGTTCGCCGCCCCCTATTCCATCTGCAGGAGGTCTTCCATGGGGGCAGGTTTGGAGGAAGTTTCTGGCTCCAGATCCGGTTGAAAGGCCTTCAAAGTCTGAGGCGCTCGCCAGAAATCCATAATGGAGGCATGATGAACGCAGGAGATCGTGCAAGTAGGCGAACACGGCTTGTGGGTCAGATGTTCACGCCTGATATCCTCCCGTCCGTATTCTTCAAGGGGGATTCCCGGATAGCCTCTCTGTTGAGAGCAATAGTGCACCAATCCATCTTCACACACGTACAGATAACGTCCACCTGCACGACATCGCCATGAGTTGGACGTTCCGTTGACCAGATTGTCCTGGAAGTACTTGTTGGCACGCGCGTAGCCTATTTTACCCAGGCGTCTGAGCTCAAAAAAGATTTCTCGCTCTCGCCCGGCCAGAGGTTTCAGCGCTCCTGCCCCATCATGGATCAAGCCCACCGTGCAGGTGAAACCCAGTTCGACTGCCCGACGGCCGATGACCAGAGCATCTTCGGGATTCTTGACTCCCGACCCCAACACGGAGTTGATATTGACCTGGAAGTCGGCAAGCTCTGCCAGATAGCGCAGCTTCTTGTCCAGGACCTTCAGGCTTTTCATGGACGTCTCATCGGGATCCACATTGTCTATGCTGATCTGGAGATGTTCCAGACCCGACTCGTTCAGTGAGAGAATCCGTTTGCGGGAGAGCAGATACCCGTTGGTGATGACACCCGTGATCATGTTTCGACGGCGGATTCTAGCGATGATGCCTTCCAGTTCGGGATGCATGAGGGGCTCCCCGCCGCTGATGGTAACAATCGACGTACCCAGTTCCGACAAACGGTCGATCCACCGATTCATCGTCTCAATGGGGACCGGATCGGAGTGGTCGTCAAACTCATTGCAGTAGGCACACGACAGATTACAGCGGCGCATGGGGATAATGTGCACCAGCATGGGATGGTCCTGATTCAGAAGGGTCTTCCCCACCATCTTCCATTCGCGTATCCTGGTGCGAAATTTTTTCCAGCGGCGCATAGGGAATACCTCAGGGAAACCGGGGCGCTGATAGGTGCACTGACGCAACGTCATACCTGAAGAGGCCCCCCACTCTCCTCTGATTATCAGCGCGCAAATAATATCAAGCAGCCCCGTTACAGTCAACGTAACCCGCCAGTACAGCGCCATTCAGCGGTCAGGAGCTCATCGCAGCCATGCTATAATCGTGCCACCCCATGACACGAAAAGAAGCCAAGATCAAAAAGCCCGAAAAGCCCGTTTCATTCCCCAAAAAAGTAAGTCTTGGCCTCATTCAGATGCGTTGTGGTGACGATCCGGAAGAGAATATTCAACACTCGATCGACCATATCCGGACTGCAGCGGCCAGGGGAGCTCGAGTGATCTGTTTGCAGGAGCTTTTCCGCTCGTCCTATTTCTGCCAGGAAGAAGACGCTCGTTTCTTTGACTTCGCCGAACCGGTTCCCGGCCCCACAACCCAACGGTTGGGAAAGATCGCTCGCGAGCTCCAGGTGGTGATCGTCGCCTCCCTGTTTGAGAAAAGGACCCTCGGCCTTTATCACAACTGTGCGGCCGTCATCGATATTCAGGGCGAGGTGGTGGGGAAATATCGAAAAATGCACATTCCGGAGGATCCCTGCTATTTTGAAAAATTCTATTTCACTCCCGGCGACCTGGGATTTCAAAACCACTCGACGCCTTACGGCGAGTTGGGGGTCCTGTTGTGCTGGGATCAGTGGTTTCCCGAAGCAGCCCGACTGACGGCCCTGAAAGGGGCCCAGTTACTGTTATATCCGACCGCCATCGGCTGGATGGATGGCGCATCCGAAGAAGACAACCAGGCCCAGCACTCTTCCTGGGAGACGGTTCAACGAGGCCATGCCATTGCCAATGGAGTTTTTCTGGCCGCCGTCAACCGGGTGGGCCGTGAGGGGCAGCTGACCTTCTGGGGACAGTCCTTCGTCTGTGATCCGTTCGGACGTGTTGTGGCCAGAGCTTCAGCCAAGGAAGAAGAGATTTTGGTGGTGGAATGCGACCTGGAGCAGATCGAGCAAACCCGCCGAAATTGGCCTTTCTGGAGAGATCGGCGCATTGAAGCCTACCAGGGCCTGGACGCCCGGTTCCTTGAAGAAGACTCGGATCATGAGTGATCCGGTCGATCCCCGCTCATTGGAACCGGCTTTCCGAGACTACCGGATGCCGCCGGAATGGCACCCTCACCTGTCGACCTGGCTGGTGTGGCCCAAGAATCCCACCACCTGGCCCCATCGACTCCCACGGGTTCAGGAAACCTACCTGGGACTTCTGGACCTTCTGACTCCCGGCGAACGGGTGGACCTGCTGGTTGACGATTCCAAAACCGAGGCATCTATTCGTGATCACCTGAAACATGCTGGTGGGACGGCTGATCGGGTCAGGTTTCATCACATCAGAACAGCTGACTCCTGGATTCGAGACTACGGCCCCAATTTTGTTCTGCGCAGAACTCCAGGGCGAGTTGAGCCGGCTTTCAACCACTGGATCTTCAATGCCTGGGGGAACAAGTATGAGGACCTGAAAGGTGACGGCGATATCCCTGAACGCCTCGAGACTATCCTGGGCATGCCCCGCCTGAGACCAGCACTGGTGTTAGAAGGAGGCTCAATCGACGTCAATGGGGATGGAGTGTGTCTGAGCAGTGAAAGGTGTCTACTGAATCCGAATCGCAATCCCTCCCAATCAAAAACTGAGATTAGTCAATTCCTGAAAGACTTTCTAGGCATTCGTCAAATCGTGTGGATTCCAAGTAGTATCGCTGGTGACGACACGGATGGACACGTGGACAACCTTGCCCGGTTTGCAAATGCTCACACCATTGTGTGTGCACTCGAGGACGATCCGGCTGACGAAAATTATGAAGGGCTTCAGACCAACTTCCAACATCTTCAGGCGGCTCGCGATGAGAGAGGAGACCCATTTGAGATCATCCCCCTGCCCATGCCGCTTCCGGTGGAGGGAGACCAGGGCAGACTGCCGGCAAGCTACGCCAACTTCTACATCGCCAACCAACGCATACTGCTTCCGACCTTTGGAAATTCTCGGGATGCTCAAGCAACCGAGGTACTCCAGGGTCTCTTTCCAGACCGGCAGGTTGTGGGCATAGACTCAAGGGATCTCATCTGGGGGCGAGGCGCCTTACACTGTCTTACCCTGCAGCAGCCGGCCGTGATATGACACCCTTTTTCTCCGCCTTGTCACCCCTGCTTTACACTTGCCGGTGAAATGTCGACCTTGGTTAACATTCCGAAAATTCGAGCATGAGTCGAAATCCTCAAAAATGTAATATAAACGTTTGGAAACAAACCACATACGGATTTTCTCATCTCTTTTCTTGAGTGTGGCACAGAATGTGCTTGGTCTCTTCTACAGAACCGAAGGAGACACGTGAACAACCCAGAGAGACGAAAAACCACCCGACTTGAATTACCTCTTCAGGGGGTCCTCACTCAGGAAGAAGAAGGGAAACGGATTGAGAAAATCGTGGTCGTCAAGGACATTGACGAGGAGGGCGCGTATTTCCTGACCAAGATTCATCCCTTCATTGGCAAAAGGGCCACACTTCACCTCATGGGGGTCTTCAATCAGGCACAGATCTCATTCGACGTGGTTGGAACGGTTCTGCGGGTTGATGAATTAAAGGACGGAACCTGTGGGTTTGCGGTAAAATTTACAGACAACTTGAGTCCAGAATCAAATGGGAAGGCCAACGGAGCCCACTAGGAGTTTTTAAGAATCCCCTGAGTTTCGAATCTCTTCGACTTTCTTCTCCATCTTCCGATTCAGGCGCTGCCGTTCATCCACCAATCTCTGACTTAACTTCTGCACCTCATCGACAGCTCCGGTAAGGAGCGCCTCCTGGATGCGCGATTGGGTGCCTATTTCTTCTTCCGCTATCCGTGCCTGATAGTTGTTACGAATCTGGGCGATGGCCTGTTTTTGATCTTCACTCAGCTTGACCACCGCCATATCTTCCTGGTCATCAAGCTTTTCAAGGGCCAGTTCCCAGGCCGATTTGAGTTCATCAGACATGTTCTACTCTCAAGAAATACAAGTTCAAGCTTCCCCCTGGCGGCCTTCCCAAGTCCGGATTCTGCATCATGGAAGGCTAGTCTTCGTAGATACTGTCCTCGAAGGTTTGTCCGGTGGGAATCATGGGCAACACGTGCTCCGTGAAAGGGACCACGACGTCCAGGAGGTAAGGCTCATCCAGGGCCAACATTTCATCCAGGGCATCGGAAACCTCATCTTTTCTGCTGATGCGGCGGCCTTTGACACCGAAACCTTCCGCGATCGAAACGAAACTGGGATAGATGCTCTCGGGATCCCGGGGATTTCCAAGGTAGGTGTGGCCCCTATTGGAGCCATAGAATCGATCTTCCCACTGCATCACCATGCCCAGATGCTGATTATTCATGACCACCGCCTTAACGGCAATCTCGTCAATATGGGCAGTAGCCAACTCCTGAATATTCATGAGAAAACTGCCGTCTCCGTCAATATCGATGACCTGCCGGTCCGGACAGCCCAGCTTGGCCCCCAGGGCTGCGGGGTAACCAAAACCCATGGCTCCCAATCCGGCTGAGGTCAACAAGGTCCGGGGATACACGAATTGAAAGAACTGAGCCGTCCACATTTGATGCTGTCCCACACCCGTCGTGATGATGGCGTTTCCCTGAGTCTTTTCGGAGAGCTGTTGCAAGACATACTGGGGCAGAATCTCCTGCCCTTCCGCCTTGAAGCGATAAGGCTTTCGCTGCTTGACGTCATCCAGTTCCTTCACCCACTCAGTGTACTTTCTGGTACCCAGATCCATCCGGTTGAGTTCCTGCAACACCTGCAGAATGTCACTGTTGACAGGAATGTGGGCCTCCTTGATCTTATTGATCTCCGAAGCATCAATGTCTACGTGAACGATTTTCCCGTGTTTCGCGAATTCCTCCACCTTTCCCGTGACGCGGTCGTCGAAACGGACGCCGAAGGCCAGCAGCAGATCGGCATGGTTGACGGCATAGTTGGCATAAAAAGCTCCGTGCATCCCCAGCATGTCAAAACACAGAGGATGGTTTGAGGGGAACACTCCCAATCCCAGAACGGTCATCACGACGGGAATTCCGGTTTTCTCCACAAATTCACACAGTTCCCGGGAGGCATTGGCACAGATCACTCCATTACCGGCATAGACGATAGGTTTTTCAGCGCCACGGATGGCTTCAGCAATCTGCTCAAGTTCCCCCTTGTCGGCTTCAACAGAGGGACGATAGCTCAGCATATTCACCTCAGAAGGCCATTCGGGCACACACTCGGACTGCTGCACATTCTTGGGAATATCGATCAGAACCGGCCCGGGCCGGCCAGTCGAGGCCAGATGAAAGGCCTCCTTGATAATGCCGGGTAACTCTTCAACATTTTGCACCAGATAGTTGTGCTTGGTGATAGGGCGGCTGATACCCACCACATCCGTTTCCTGAAAGGCGTCCTTCCCGATCAACGAGCCGGGCACCTGCCCGGTGATCGCTACAATGGGAACAGAATCCATCTTGGCATCGGCGATTCCAGTGATCAGATTGGTGGCCCCAGGGCCGGAAGTGGCAAGCACCACGCCGACCCTGCCGGTAGCCTTGGCATAGCCCTCAGCAGCAAAAATGGCTCCCTGTTCGTGTCGAGGAAGAATCACGCGTATTTTTCGATCCGATCCTACCCGGGTCAAAGCCTGATGGATTTCCATGGAGGCTCCCCCGGGATATCCGAAGATTAGCTCGACTCCTTCTCGTGCCAGGGCCTCAACAGCAATTTCGGAACCCTTGAGAGCTTTCCCAGTCATGACGGCATTCGGCGACATACGATCCATCCCCCGTTTCCCAAACATCTTCCTTTCATGAAGAGCAACTTGTGATTCTAGCGTTTACGGGCCATCGAACGCAACTGGGCGCTGGGCGCTGACCAGCGCGTTTCACGTTTCAGGTTTCACGTTTCACGAAAGAAAGAGGAGAGCCGCATCTGCAATAGTGGCCTGGGGTCAGCAGGCCAGCGCTTCGGCCCTTCGGCCTCGCGCGTTCCAGGTTTCAGGTTTCACGTTTCACGAAAGACAAAGAATTCGCCGACGGAACGGCAGGGTGGGCACGGCCTCACGTGAAGCGTTAAACGTTAAACG
>JAZFRU010000094.1:0-3374 GCA_036445815.1 Acidobacteriota bacterium
TTCGGCCCATCAAGACGGGCAATGATGATTGTTTAGGAATTATTGATGTTGACAAGGGTAGCCATTTGTTTTGTGATTGCCAACAGAGATGCAGGCTCTGCCGCCCCCTGGGAGCGATGCCTGGCGGGCTAACGTAGGGGCGCAAGGCCCAGGCCGTCTCAAAACCCAATTAACCTGGATGGTTGGGTGGGGAAGAGTCCGGAGTGTGGGAGGCGCCTCAGCGCGCCGAATTCGGAAAGCCGCTCATAGAGCGGCCGCTACACTTGGCTTGCCCCCTGATCGAAGGACGCCCATCTGGACCCCCGTGGAAAGTGCAACCTGGAACGTGGACCGCGGGTGCGCGGAGCGACCCCGCTCCCAAGGGGTCAGGGTTTCACCGTTTCCGCCCGATAGGCCACCTGAGGGAGCCCGTCCAGGGGACTGGGATGCACCTCGATGTCGGCCTGGTACACCTCCCGTAAGGTCTCCGTGGTGATCACCTCATGGGGAGAACCGGTTTTCACCAGGCTTCCCTGGGACATCAAGGCGACTTGCTGGCAGAAGACGGCCGCTGCCGTCAGGTCGTGGAGGACGATCACAATGGTGACCGAAGAATCCTGGTTGAGACGTCGCAGCAACCTGAAGATGGAGATCTGGTGGTTCAAATCCAGATGAACGTTGGGTTCATCCAGCATCAGGATGGCAGGCTGCTGGGCCACGGCCCGGGCAATCAGGACCCGTTGCCGTTCTCCGCTGGAAAGCTGAGAAATAGGGCGATCCCTCAGGTGTGAGGTCTGGGTCCACTCCATTGCATCATCAATGATCTCCCGGTCCCGTCGGCTTAGCTTCCCGAATCTGTCAAGGTAGGGAAAGCGGCCCATGGTCACGACCTCGGCGACCGGGAAGGGAAACTCGAAGTGCTGCTCAGACGAGATCACCGCCATTTGCCTGGCCAGGTGACGACGGTTGAACTGGTTCAGGGGTTGACCGTCCAGGAGGATCCGTCCTGCTCTGGGAGTGAGCAGACCGGACATGAGCTGCAGCAAGGTGGTTTTGCCGCTTCCGTTGGGCCCAATCAGCGCCAGAAATGATCCCTCGGGAATCGAGAGGTCGACCCCATTCAGCTTGAAGGTGTCGCCATGGTCGAAAGCGAGCTTTTCCAACAACAACGAGGGCATCAGAATTTCCCCGATTGCTGTCTCTTACGCAGCAAATAGACAAAGTAAGGAGCTCCAATCAAGGCGGTCAGCGCCCCCACCGGGATCTCCAGGGGGGGCACCAGGGTGCGGGCCAGACAGTCCGCCAGGATCAGAAAGATCGCGCCTCCCAGAGCTGAGGCTGGAATCAGCACTCGATGATCGGGGCCCACGATCATCCTCATCATGTGGGGGATGATGAGGCCCACAAAGCCGATCAGTCCGGCCACGGCTACGGCTGCTGCCACCATGGCTGAGGCGGCCACGAAGAGGATTTTCTTGGTTGTCCCGACGTTCACTCCCAGGTGAAAGGCGGTCTCTTCGCCCTGGGTGAGAATATTCATTTCGCGAGAGAAGAGCCAGGTGATGATCAGGCCGAAAAAGATGAGGGTTCCTGAGATGCCAATCAATTCCCAGTCTCCTCCCGTCAGGGTTCCCAGCAGGTAAAAAAGCACCGTATACGATTCACGGAAGAAAATCGAGAAAAAGAGGAAGACCGTCGCATTGAAGAAGAGGTTAACGATCACGCCGGCCAGGATGAGCGTCTGAATGGGCGTTCTTCCATCGACCATGGCGATCCGATAGACCACAAAAATGGAGAACAACGCAAATCCCAGGGACATGAAGTAGAGAACCGAGTAGTGCCCGAACCCCAGCACTCCGGCCAGGATCACGCCCGCCGCTGCCGCGCTGGAGGTCCCCAGAATAAAGGGATCGGCCAGAGGGTTTCGCAGGACGCCCTGCAGGACGGCGCCCGCTCCCCCCAGTCCGACTCCCACGACGATGGCCAGCAGCACCCGGGGGAGACGGATCTCCTGGATGATGGTCCAGGAGGGTGCGGAGACGGGTCCAATGAAAACCGCTCCCACTGCCAGCAGAATCATTGCGATCAGCAGGAGGAGCAGCGAATAACCGCCCTTCATGGTCTCTCCATCATGTCGAGAATGCGTGCCTGCAATTGCTCCATTCCCTCGATGAGGCGGTGGTTTCCGTGAGAAAGCAGACTTCGCTCCTGATCGTCGATGATCCGTCCTTCTTGAACCGCCTTGATGCTATCCCAACCGAGTCTTTTGCGGATGATCGGAGCGGCTACCGTGTAAGCCAGGATGAAGTCCGGATTCCGAGCCACGATCATTTCCTTGGATGCCTGAAATGACCTTCGATCGACGTCTTCAAAAAGATTGCGAGCCCCGCACAGGAGAAGTGCTTCGGTAATGAAACTCTGTTTCCCAATGGTCCAGGAGGGAAGATCTATTTCCACGTAGACAGAGGGTGAGTGATCGAGCCTGGCCGCTCGGGTTTGGATCGTTTCGAGACGATCTTCCATTTTGCGGATCAGGTTCTCGGCGGCCTGGGATCGCTGCACAGCGGTGCCCACTCCTCGAATGATCTGGTAGATCTCCTCGAAGGACCTGGGGCTGATCACCTCAACGACCTCAAGACCGAGTTCTCTGAGTCGGGGAACGGTACTGGAGGAGGGCCACTGCTCGGAAATCACCAGATCAGGTTGGAGACGGAGTATTTTTTCCAGGTTGGGATTGATGAATCCGCCCACCTTTTCTTTCTCAAGCGCTTCGGGGGGATAGGTGCAGTAGTTGGTGACTCCCACGATCTGATCTCCCAGGCCCAGTTCGAAGAGGATCTCAGTTAAGTTGGGGGCCAGTGAGATGATGCGAGGCCCCTTCGTCGGGGGCGGTTCCAGGGAGGTGGAACGGCTCCACTGGAGTGCCAGAATGACCAGGAAGATCAACGCTGCGATGCCAACGAATCGTTTCATTGCTGGTGAGAGGGAATCATGAGGGTTTGCCCTTGATTCGCCTTCTGGCGGATCAAGCGAACGAGGTTGAAATTAGCACCCACCCCGAAGGTTGTCAACAACCCTTCTCAATCTGGTTCGGTCCGGGCTTATGTGAGATGGCGGTGCTAAAATAAGATCCATGAGGAAGCAAGACCTGTCAGCAGCCGATCGCCTCATCTTTGCCCTGGATGTGGGAACGGAAGAGGAGGCCAGGGCCCTGGTCAATGAGCTGAAGAACACCGTCGGCTTCTTCAAGGTGGGTCTCCAACTCTTTATTGCCACCGGACACAACGTGGTGAAGTGGTTGGTGGACCAGGATCTGAATGTTTTTCTCGATTTGAAAATATATGACATAGGAGAGACCGTCCGTCGTTCCGTGGAGGAAGTCTCCCGTCTTGGAG
>JAZFRU010000095.1:0-5931 GCA_036445815.1 Acidobacteriota bacterium
ACCTTCTGTCCTCGGTCTCCAGCATCATTCCGTACACCTCCCTCTTCGGCAATCCCAACTCTCTGGCCGCAACTTTGACGGCGTCCTTTTGACTGATTTCCCTTGAGGTCATCAAGCCGCGGACGTAGGCGACGACATCGATATTAGAAGAGACGGTAGATCCTTTCCGGGGTGCTCCCTGGACGACCAGCGTGTACTCACCTCGTGGGGTTTTCTGTCCTACAGAGTCGAGAATCTCTCCGAGGTGACCGAAGTAGTGGGTCTCATGGAGTTTGGTCATTTCACGGGCCAGGAAGGCGCGCCGATTCCCCAGAGATTCCACGATTCTCTTGAGGGTTGGGACCAGGCCGTGAGGAGAGAGGTAGATCAGCAGGGTGGACTCTTCATGAGCCAGGTTTCTGAGCTGCCCTTTTTGGAGAGCTGTTCGGCGGGGAAGGAAGCCCACAAAAAGACAGCGATCGGCAGGAAGACCCGAGACCGACAGGGCGGCTATGGCAGCCGAGGGTCCCGGGATGGGAATAACGGTGATCTTTTCCTCCCGACAGGCGGAAACCAGGCGATATCCAGGATCCGAAATCAGAGGAGTACCGGCATCCGAGACCAGTGCAATCTGCCCACCTTCTTGCAGCTTGCTCATCAACTGGCCGGTCTTGGCGGTTTCATTGTGTTCGTGGTAACTGGTGGTGGGGGTACCGATTTCAAAGTGGGTCAGGAGTTGGCGCGTATGTCGGGTATCTTCACAGGCAATGAGATCCACTTCCCGCAGAGTCCGCTGGGCCCGCGGGCTCAAGTCGTCCAGATTACCCAACGGCGTGGCCACCACATACAGCACACCTGACATCTTGATCCTCTTGAAGCGCTAAGAGCCCATCGCCTTGAGCATTTCACGGACGGCCTGTTCCATGCCCACCAGGGTCGCCCTGGCAATAAGGTTGTGGCCGATGTTCAATTCGATGATCTCAGGAATCTGCGAGACAGGGCGGACATTGCGGTAAGTCAGTCCGTGACCGGCCAGGACCAACAAGTCCAGATTGTCGGCCGACTGAGCGGCAACCCTCACTTTTTCAAGCTCTCTTTGAAAGCCGGGATCCCGTTCTTTGAGCCCTTTGGGAACCGCACTGGCATAGGCGGCCGTGTTGATCTCGATCATCTCGGCTCCCACGGCTGAGGCCCGCTCAATCTGATCCAGTTGAGGGTCGATGAAAACCGAGACCTCCATGCCTGTCTTCTTGAACTGCTCAATGGCCGCTGCGATGGCCTGATCGTTCCCGATCACATCCAGGCCGCCTTCGGTCGTTACTTCACCTTCGCGTTCCGGGACCAGCGTGACGGTGTCCGGGTGTACCTCCAGGACCAGGTCGATCATCTCCTTCGTCACCGCCATTTCGATATTGAGCCGGGTGGTGACGACCTCTCGAAGCAGTCGAACATCACGTTCGTTGATATGGCGCCGATCTCCACGGATGTGGATGGTGATGCCGTCGGCTCCCGCTATTTCGGCCAGAAGTGCCGCTGCCACGGGGTCAGGCTCAGGGGCCTGGCGCGCCTCTCGCACGGTCGCAATATGATCGCCGTTGACTCCCAGCTTCGTCATGTCTTCAAATTATCACAGAACAGAAGAGTGCGCGTTTCGGGCCCAGACCCGCGCGTTTCATGTTTCACGTTTAACGTTTCACGCAAGAACGGGAGAACTACCCTGAATGGAGGTGAGGTGGGCAAGAACAACTGGGTGGAGCGGGCTCCGGTGTAGGGGCGCAAGGCCTTGCGCCCCTAAATTCTCATACGTGAAACGTGGAAACTGGAACGAGAAACGCGGTCAAGCGACAGCGAGACCGCTTCTTGAGCGGCCGGTCAGGGGGCAGGGGTCAGGATCTCGTAGTGCCCCCTCCAGTCATTGACTCGAATCTTGAACAAGTCCACCAACATGCCCAGGGCATGGGGTATGAACTGGACCTTGCTGCCCGTCGAATGTCGCCACACCACCGGGACCTCTTTCATTTCCAGGCCCCATCGGCCGGCGACATAAAGAAGCTCCACGTCAAAGCCAAAATCGAAGATGGTCTGCCTTTCAAAGAGGTCCTTACATCGGCTCATTCGAAAGAGTTTGAAGCCGCACTGGGTGTCTCGATAGGGAAGACCGGTACAGAACCGAACGAACTGATTGAACAGCTTCCCGCTCGATTCCCTCCACCACGGTTGGTGAACCTGGACATCGGATCCCTCCACGTCGCGAGAGCCAAAGGCAATATCGCCGCCATCGTCAACGACGGCCTTTTCCAGTTTGGAAAGCTCCTCAATCGGAGCACTCAGATCAGCATCGGTGAACAGCGCATAATCCCCCCGGGCCTCCAGCATGCCCCGTCGTACGCAGTAGCCCTTGCCGCGGTTGGTTGTATTGCGGTGAATATGGATCGGGCCCGGCAGATTCTCCTTTCTTGCAAAGTGATCGACCCTTTCCCATGTCCGATCCGTGGAACCGTCATCCACGATCAGCAGTTCGAAGGAAAGGTTCCGCGATTCCATATACCGGGTGATCTTCTCCAGAGTGGGGCCGATGCGATCTTCTTCGTTGTAGGCGGGAATGATGATGGATAAGGTGGGAGCATTCATTGAAGAAATTTCAGGACTCTATCCAGACGCTCGAGAGTTCGCTTTTTATCAAGAGCTACGATGACATCGAAGATTCCCGGGGCGACGGATTTCCCGGTCAAGGCAACCCGAACGGCACCGATCAACTTGCCTGCCTTGATTTGCTGTTCGTCCCCGATCTTCCTCAGGACCTGTTCGGTCGTTTCCAGATCGAATGGAGCCAGGTTGCGGTAGGCCTCTGCCAATCCCTGGATGGCAAGAATCAGCTTGGCCGTCACTTCCGGATCCTCCGAGACCAGGTATTTTTGAGCCGCCTTCGATTCATACTCGAAACTGTCAGAGAAAAAAGGTTGCCCCAGGTGGATGAAGTCGGAGAGTCTGCGCGCTCGCGGCTTGATCAGATCCAGGGTGTCCAGAAACCACTGGCGAGCACTCCCTTCCCAGGCTGAGTCCCACATATTTTCTTTCTGGAGCAGGGGTCTGATCCGGGATTCCAGTTCGGGTGCCGGCACACTCGAGAGGAACTGGGCATTCATCCACTCTAATTTCTGAGGATCGAAGAGAGCATTGGCCTTGTTGATTCGCGAAAGGTCGAAGAGCCGGATCAATTGTTCTTCCGAAAGGCTTTCCTCGTTATCATCTCCAGGAGACCACCCCAGGCGGGCCAGATAGTTTTTCATGGCCTCGGGAATGAACCCCTGTTGCCGGTACTCCAGAACAGAGGTGGCGCCGTGGCGTTTGCTGAGGCGCTTCTTGTCGGGTCCCAGGATCAGGGGAAGATGCACGTACAGAGGAAGGGGCTCTTCCAGAGCCTGGCAGAGCAGAACATGCTTGCTGGTGTTGGGGAGGTGATCGGCCCCTCGCACCACATGAGAAATCCGCATCTGAGTATCATCGGCCACGACCGAGAGGTGATAGGTGGCGGTGCCATCAGAACGGAGAAGAACGAAATCTTCGATGGTTTTCGTCTCCACCTGGATGTCTCCGTAGACGAGGTCCTTGAAGCTGACCTGCTGATTTTCTGGAACCCGGAAGCGCACGGCAAAGGGGTCTCCCGCTTCAAGACGAGCCTGGATCTCATCATCGGAGAGCTTCCGGCAGCTGCCGTCGTACTTCCAGTCTCTTCCTCCGTGGGGGGCTTGAGCCTTCTTGTGCAGGAGGAGTTCCGGAGTACAGAAGCAGCGGTAGGCATGATTTCCTTCCAGAAGTTGCCGGCCCATCTGACGGTAGCTGTCGAGTCTTTGGGATTGATGATGAGGGCCTTCGTCCCAGTCCAGTCCCAGCCATCTGAGGCCCTCCAGAATGCCCTCCACCATTTCCGAAGTGGAGCGTTCAGGATCGGTATCTTCAATTCGCAGAATGAATACACCGCCTGTCTGGCGGGCGAACAGCCAGTTGAACAGAGCTGTTCGGGCGCCACCCACATGCAGGTGTCCGGTTGGACTGGGAGCAAATCTGACTCTCACGCTCATAGGTGGTCCGTATTATGCCTCAATTCACTACTGCACCGTCGTGACCATTCCATCCGCTCAGATGATGGCGCCTTCGTCGCTTGGTGATGAGAACCGATACATGATCCGGGCTAGTGCTACGGTAAGTCGATGAGCAAAATCTCGCTGGTTGCCTGTGCCACCAGAGGAAGGACCGTTTCTTCTGAGATCTTGGCGCTGTCGCCGGTCTTGAAGGTGTGTTTACCCAACTGGATGTGCCCACTCATGACAAAAAAGTAGGTCTGACGATTCGAGGTGGTTTCAAAGGTGAGCTTGTCCTGGGTCCGAATCCGCCCCACGTACAGGGTGGCGTCCTGGTGAATTTCAAGGGCCCCGGGGTGATCCGCTCCCGAGACGATCGGCAAAAGGGTCCCCTCCCGCTGCTCCCTGGTGAAGCTCTTCTGTTCATAGCCAGGCTCCAGGTTGGGTGTGGCCGGCAAGAACCACATCTGCAGGAGGTGAACCTCTTCTTTGTCAGAGGCGTTGTACTCGGAATGTTGAATTCCGGTGCCGGCCGACATATGTTGCACCTCCCCGGGGCCAATCGTTCCGATGCCCCCGGTGCTGTCCTTGTGGGCCAGCTGGCCGTCGATCACATAGGTGACAATTTCCATTTCCTGGTGGGAATGGGTGGGAAAACCTGCCTTCGGTTGAATCCTATCGTTGTTGAAAACGCGAAGTGGCCCGAACTGAACGTGACGAGGGTCATAGTAGTGGTCAAACGAAAAGTGCCAGTAGGCCGAGAGCCATTCGTTTTGAAAAAGATAGCGGTCTTGGCTTCTCACAATTTCATACATAGATGAGCATTCTCCACGATACGCCAGGAGTATAACCCAGTGATGCAGGAAAAACAGATCAGAGGCTGTGTTACTATCGGTGTGTCCCTTCGACGGATGGGCCTGCAGCCCGTTTCGGACCTACCATCATGACTGAAGACCAGAACTCATGGCCCTCGGGAATCCCTGGCGGCGATTGATCGATGCCTGTCGCAGCACCCACCCTCTTCGCATTGGTGGCCTTTGCCGCCAATTCGCTGCTGTGCCGCATGGCCCTCGGCGGGGAATCCATTGATCCGGTTTCCTTTACCACCCTTCGTCTGTTGAGTGGGGCGATCATGCTGGTTGTCGTGTCGCGGCTGGTGGGAGAACCTCGACCGGCTCCTGAGAAAATCGGTTCCTGGGGTTCCTGTCTGGCCCTGTTCGGGTACGCCTTGGCCTTCTCTCTGGCGTACGGCTCTCTGGACACGGGGACCGGGGCCCTCATTCTCTTTGGGACCGTGCAGGCCACCATGATCGGGGTGGGATTAAAGTCGGGGGAACGGCCGCATCCGATCCAGTGGGTGGGACTGGTGGTAGCCCTCGGAGGCCTTCTTTATCTTGTGTCTCCCGGACTGAGCGCGCCCGATCCCTTGGGAGCCTTTCTGATGTTGATTGCCGGCATTGCCTGGGGAGTCTACTCCTTGCGAGGAAGAGGTGTGACCACGCCGGTTTGGGCTACCACCGGAAACTTTGTCAGGACGGTTCCTCTGGCCGTTGTCGCCAGTCTGCTGGGTGTTTCCTGGATTCACCTTGAAGGGAGTGGAATGGTCCTGGCCGTCGCCTCTGGAGCCCTGACCTCGGGATTGGGGTACGTCCTGTGGTACCGGGCACTGAGAGGTTTGAGCACCACGCGTGCGGCCATTGCGCAGCTCTTTGTACCGGTCCTGGCAGCCTTCGGAGGGGTGGTGTTTCTGTCCGAGCAGGTAACACTCAGGCTGGTGGTTGCCAGCATCCTGATTCTGGCTGGGGTCGCGACGGGGCTGGGAACGGCTTCGTGGTCGCGAGGCCCCAGGGGCCGAAGCGCTGACCCGCTG
>JAZFRU010000096.1:0-5836 GCA_036445815.1 Acidobacteriota bacterium
CGTTGTAGTGGCCGCTCTATGAGCGGCTCTCTTCTTCCGTGGAACGTGGAACGCGACCGAACGGAGTGAGGCCGCTCCCAGCGAGGCCGGCCTACATCAACTCCTTCATGGCTGCTTCCAGGACTTCAGGTCCCGGTCGAACCTTGTCGTCGGGCATGAGGGCCAGAGGAGTTTCGGACATGTCCAGCAGGTCTATGAAATTCTTGGCTGTCGGATTGACATAGATGAGCCCAGTTAAAAACTCGCCGGACTCACGGGTCTGACTGAGCATCCTCAAGGCGGACTCCTTGCTCATGGGATCATAGTCTCGTTCCAACTTCTTGAGCCGGATATGAGAACCGTCGTGCATCTCCACCTCCTGGGTGCTCCCCTCCTCATACTGGACCTCTTCGATGGGTTCAAAATGAGGAATGAAGTCGATCTGGTGGAGTAATTCTTCGTGCTCTTTCGCCCACTTATAACTCTTGGTGGAGTTGTCGAGGTTGTTGAATGTCACGCAGGGACTGATGACATCCAACATCGCTGTTCCGCTATGGCTGATTGCTCCCTCGAGCAAAGCCACCAGTTGTTTGGGATCTCCGGCAAAGGAACGCGCCACGTAGCTGCAGCCCATTTCGATGGCCAGAGAACAACAATCGATGGGAGGGAGGTCATTGACTGCTCCTGTTTTGAGCTGCGAATCCAGATCAGCCGTGGCCGAAAACTGTCCCTTGGTCAAACCGTAAACCCCGTTGTTCTCCACGACATAAATCATGGGAACATTGCGGCGCAGCAGGTGACAAAACTGCCCCAGTCCGATGGAGACAGTGTCTCCATCCCCACTGATACCGATGCAGACGAGATGACGGTTTCCCAGAAGGGCTCCGGTGGCAAGGGCCGGCATTCGTCCGTGGACCCCATTAAATCCGTGAGATTGGCTCAAGAAATAAGTGGGGGTCTTGCTGGAGCATCCAATCCCGCTCAGTTTGGCGACCTGATGAGGATTGACCGCCATTTGATAGAAGGCCTTGGTGATCTGGCTCGAAATGGCATCGTGGCCGCAACCGGAACATAGCGTGGAGGGTCTCCCCTGATAGTCCGACCGGGAAAGACCAATCTGATTCACCTTCTTGGGCCGAGGCGTACTTACCGACATAGTTACTTATCCTTCCTTTTCTCATGCGTCATGATCTGATCGGTAACAAATCGGGCATCGAGAGGAAGTCCTTTGTAGTGCAGAACCTTCACCACTTTACCCTGATCGTCTCCAACCTCCAGGCGAATCAAGTCTCCCATCTGCCCATCCCGATTCTGTTCCACGGAGTAGACCCGTTTACATCGACCGAAGAATTCCTTGAGATGAGAAGTGAACGGCAGCGCCCTAATTCTCATATAATTGATCTCGATACCATGTTCCGTACGTAACTGCTCCCGACATTCCACCATGGGAACATCGGTTGACCCGTAGCAAACAATTCCGATCTCTGCCCCCTCCTGGTATTCGGCAATCGGCTGAGGAATCAGCGTCTTGGCCGTTTCCATCTTTCTGGCCAATCGATCCATCAGGTTGACGTAGTCTTCCGGCCGTTCGGTATACCTGGCATATTCATTGTGACCGCTGCCACGAACAAAGTAGGCCGCCAGAGGATGGTCCGTCCCCGGTAAGGTTCGATACGGGATGCCATCTCCATCCACATCCTTGTATCGGGCAAACTCTCCAACCCGCTCCAGATCTTCCGCCGAAAGCACTTTACCTCGATCGATGGGCTTATCCGGATAATCAAAGGGATCGGACATCCAGTTATTCATTCCCAGATCAAGATCAGTTGCCACGAAAATGGGCTGCTGAAGCCGTTCAGCCAGATCAAAGGCCATGACTGAAAACTCGAAGCACTCATCCATCGAGGATGGGAAAAGAACCACGTACTGGGTGTCTCCGTGAGAAAGATAGTAAAGCGAATTGATATCTCCCTGGGAGGTTCTGGTGGGAAGACCGGTACTGGGTCCCGTTCGTTGCACATCGAAAATGACAACTGGAATCTCGGTAAAATAGGCCAACCCTACAAACTCTGACATCAGAGAAATTCCGGGGCCTGACGTCGAGGTCATCGAACGAGCACCCGCCCAACCTGCACCAATCGCCATCCCCAAGGCCGCCAACTCATCTTCAGCCTGCACAACGGCGAAGGTGGCCTTTCCCGTGTCCGGATCGATCCGATAACGTTTCATGTAATCGGCAAAGCTCTCACTGACGCTGCTGGCCGGCGTGATGGGATACCAGGCCAAGACCGTCGCTCCTGCGAAAACACTGCCCAGAGCACAGGCAGCATTCCCGTCGATAATGATCTTGCCCTCGGTCTTGTTCCTACGTTGGATTTGAAAAGGATCACTTTTGGTCAAATGATCGCGAACGTACTGGGCTCCCAGATGAGCCGCTTTGACGTTAAGATCGATTGCCTTTTGCTTTCCCTTGAACCATTTGGCAATGGCCGCTTCGACCTCGGCCATTTCGATCCCCAGCAACTCGGCAGTGCTGCCCACATACACGATGTTGGCGATCAGCTTGCGCAGGCGGATATCCTTGATCACTTCGCCTGCGATTCCGGAGAATGGAACGGGATAGTAAATCAAATCATCTCGAATTTCAGACAGTTTGAGCTTTTCGTCATAAATGACGACCCGGCCCGGCGTGAGAGTCTCGACATCTTCTTTGGCAGTCGCCGAATTCATCGCGACAAGGATGTCGATCTCTTCCTTCCGCCCAATGTAGCCGGCCTGGGAGGCCCGGATCGTGAACCAGGTGGGCAACCCCGCGATATTGGAAGGAAACAGATTCTTTCCACTAATGGGAACGCCCATCTGGAAGATGGCCCGCATCAGGACGTTATTCGAGGACTGGCTTCCCGATCCATTAACCGTGGCCACCTGGATACTGCAGTCGTTGACAATTTCCTGTCCTGGTTCCACCTGAAGACCCTCCTGAGATTGTGTCTGAATCCCCACGTTTACTTGTCTCCTCTCTTCATATCGTCAAGAGGAAATTGCACTTCATTCATTTAATCCTCCGCTCCACTCAAAACCCGTAGTTTAGCAAAACAAGGGTGTCGGAAACAGATGTCGGCGGGCTCACTGCCCCGCTGAACATTCCATTTTCCTGTATTTTCCCCCAGCCTGGAATGCCGGGACAATATTCTGATTTCTGGATGGCTTCCTGGATTCATGAAGAGTTGGAATGTGTTGAAATCTGGGATTTATTCGGATTTCCGGATTCTGTGGTCAACTCACCTTTTCAGAGACGGTCTTGGCTTGAGTGAAGAGAAGGAGGTAATCAGGACCTCCTGCCTTGGAATCAGTCCCACTCATGTTGAATCCTCCGAAGGGATGCACTCCAACCATGGCTCCAGTACATTTACGGTTGATATAAAAATTACCCACATGAAACTCGCTCCTGGCTTTGTCTATCTTTGCCCGGTTTTCCGTATAGACGGATCCGGTCAGTCCAAATTGCGTGTTGTTGGCTATCTCCAGGGCATCATCGAAGTCATGGGCCTTGATGACTGCCAAAGCGGGCCCAAAAATCTCTTCTTGAGCCATGGTAGAGTTCGGAGGCAGGTCCGCGATGATGGTGGGATGGATAAAGTACCCTTCAGAACTTCCCGCTTCTCCCCCCATCACCAGGCGTCCTTCCTTCTTCCCGACTTCGATATGCCCCTGAATCGATTCCATCGCTCTTTGGTTGATGACGGGCCCAAAATTGACTCCCGATTGCTCGACATCCCCTTCAACAATAGTGTTCTGAGTCTTCTCCTGGAGCTTTTCCAAAAACTCGTCATAGACCGGTTCCACCACGATGGCGCGAGAACAAGCCGAACATTTTTGCCCCTGATACCCGAAGGCCGCAGCCGTCACGCCCGCAGAGGCCGCGTCCAGATCTGATTCACTGTCGACGACAATGGAGTCTTTCCCACCCATCTCGGCCACGACTCTCTTGATCCAGATCTGTCCAGGCTGAGGCACGGCTGCCAACTCATTGATCCGCAACCCAACCTCCTTGGATCCCGTGAACGAGACAAAGCGCGTCCGTGGATGCTTGACCAGGGCATCTCCAATCTCTCCGCCGCTGCCGGTCAGGAGATTCACCACCCCAGGGGGGAATCCGGTTTCCTGGACAATATCCATCAACACCGATGCGATCGCGGGCGAATCACTGGACGGCTTCATCACCACCGTGTTGCCCGCCACCACCGCCGCAAAAGCCATTCCACCAAGGATAGCCAGCGGGAAGTTCCAGGGTGGGATGATCACTCCGACTCCCAGCGCGATATAGTCCAGGGTGTTTTCTTCAGAATCGATTTCAACAAGGGGCCGAGGCGTTGCCAGGCGCAACATTTCTCGAGAGTAGAATTCGAAAAAGTCTACCGCCTCAGCGACATCAGCATCGGCTTCCACCCAGGATTTGCCCACTTCGAGAACCATCCAGGCGGCAAGCTCCAGTCGCCGAGCCCGAACAATTCGTGAAAGCCTCAACAGGTATTCAACGCGCTCTTCAACCGAGGTTCGACTCCA
The DNA here is from genome assembly GCA_036445815.1 of Acidobacteriota bacterium. Classification (GTDB taxonomy): domain Bacteria; phylum Acidobacteriota; class UBA6911; order RPQK01; family JADFOI01; genus JAPYTY01. Next base: position 4,546 of record JAZFRU010000096.1, read on the forward strand.
CCGCTCAAAGGCTCCGTCTGCCACCAAAATAGCCTCATTAACCAGGTCGACGGTTCCCTTCTGAAAACTCCCCACGACTTCATTTTTTCGGGAGGGATTCAACGACTGAAACTGCTCTGGGGAACGAATTCGTTTCGTGCCAATGATGATATCGTGGGTCCGACCCAGCTGACTGCGAACGCAGTCGATCGCACTGGTCATGGCCTGCCGGTTCTCCGATTGGGAGAAGTCGGTCAGCGGTAAGTTGTAAAACTCTTCCATTCTCTCTACCTGGCACGGATTTCTCAAGATCCGGGCCCTAATGGGACTATTTACAGGACTGCCGTGATTCTGTCAATAACAAGAGAGGACGGGCACTCCACCAGGGGTCAGGGAGCGGCCTCACGTAGTCCAGCCGCGTTTCACGTGGATCTGGAATGTGGGAGGCGCCTCAGTGCGTTCATTCTCAGGACATCCTTTACACAGGACATGCTGAGTTCACTTCTCCGGAGCCCTGAAAGGGCGGCATGAATAGCCCAGGGCGTGAGCCCTGGGTGTTCTGTGGAACAGTGATCTGAGGAGCCCTGTAAGGGCGATGTTAGGCATTGAAGGGTTTATCTACATCGCCCTTACAGGGCTCCCTTGCTGACTCTACTTTTAATCCCAGGGCTCACGCCCTGAGCTATTTACCATCACCCCTTTGGGGTTGAGGATCCCATTCTCCTAAAACTCGCATGCCCTCCCACTTTCTCCATGGATGATCTGCGTTCTTTCCTGGAGGGAACTTGGTCCTCAATGTGTAAAGGATGTCCTGAGAATGAACACCTCAGTGCGCCGATTCCGATGCCGCTCCGATGAGGCGGTTGGTCAGGGAGTGCTTCAGCCCTTCGGGCCTTGCCCCCTACTCCCCATTTCGTGGAACGTGGAACCTGGAACGTGGAACGCGGCTGAGCGACAGTGAAGCCGCTCCGAAAGAACGACCACACTCCGGAACCACGTTAAACGTTAAACGTGAAACTTGAAACCCGCTGGTCGAAGACCAGTGGCCGGTCAGCGGTCAGCGGTCTCCTGGTCCGAAATCCTCATCACGTCCATGAAGGCAGAGACAGAGAAAACGGCCTGGCCGATTCCAGGACTTCCGTACCCGGGCAGAGGGGCCAGCCCATACTTCTCATGGGTGTCTCTCCAGGCCCGAAGGAGTTTGACGTGATATTCGAGGGGAGCCCCCTGAGGACTCTCTTTCCCCAAGACACTCAAGGGCTCCGGACACCAGGTCGTGAAGCGAGGAGAGACGCCCCGGGACATGAAGAAA
>JAZFRU010000097.1:0-4566 GCA_036445815.1 Acidobacteriota bacterium
AAGCAGGCAAAGACAGGAGGGTTAGCGGAGATCGTTACTTGGCCATCCTCTCCCGTGACGGATTCGATCTGAGTCCGAGGAATCTCGTCCGACCACGCGGATACCCGGTTGATCAGTGGAATCGGGATTTCGTTAGCGGGCGCCTCTTCAGAGATCTTCAAATAAAGGTTGGCGAGAACACCCTGCGGAAGCGACTCTCCCTCTTTCGCCGTGACACTCACGGTCAGTTTTGTGGTTTCGCCGTCCTGGTCTTCAGTCACTGCGGTGACCTCGGCCCCCACCGCTTCTGCGGACAGACCACGAACGGCTTCGACAAACTCGAGGGTCTTGCCTGGATAGCTGATCTCACTCACCGCTTTTCCAACCTCCACCTCTCCTGACAAGCGCAAGTTGACAGTGATCGTAACTTCGTAGCCGGGACCCTCGATGTCAGAACTCAGGTTGAGCGAGACCGGAGCGGTCTGCTGAGGAGCGGCAACAACGGGTCCCCCGAAGAAAGCCCATGCGACAGACGTGATGACCGCTAATGAAAACACTCCCGCCAGCCGGTGTCCGGGTTCCGCCAAGGACTTGGCTCGATTTTTCCAAATCAATCTCATCAATTCGCCCCTTATACCACCTTATTGTATCTCAGGTAAGGCCTTCTCTGGCCTACGAACCAGCAAATCCTCGGGAATGCTGATGGGTACACCGGTCGGCCTCGGGTGATGTTCATTGAAAAGGTCGTTGCCTTAAGAGGATGATCTTTTCTCCATCAGGGTCATCAGAAGATTTATTGAGGAAGACCCCTCATCCCATATGTTCATGTAATCCAGTTTCAAATTGAGCCAATGCGGGCTAGCCCATTCAACGCCTTTATCGATCTGTTTGTTCAGCACCACAACGAGCGAAACCGGGAGGCTTCAAATGACCGCTTCAACTGGATTCACCGTTCCCTTCGCGAACGAAGGCGTGGAATCCTTTTTGTTTGTGAAACCCGAACCTGAGATACAGTTGGTAGGCTCTCGGGTTGGCGTCCGAGACAGACAGCGTGATTTTGTCGAGGCCGGATTTCCGTGCCTCCCGAAAGTATCGTCTCAACATCACTGATCCAATTCCCATACCCTGACAGTCATATCTCACTGAGATCTGGGGAATCATGCCTGTCCCGGGTGAGATCCTTGAAGTCAGCAAGACGGCACACAGTTCGCCTCGGGTGTCCAGGGCGATCCAACTGGTCTCGGGTGTGAAAATGCCGCAACTGGGATGACGGATCAGGTTGAGCAGGAATCGGTGACAGCCTTCTACGGATTGGTAGTCATAGCAAAGCAGGCGATCCGGGGATTGTTGATAACTGCTGTGAATGACTTCAGCGGCAGGTTGCAGAAACTTCTTTTTCCACCTGGAAATGCGGAAATCCTTCAGGGCGTTAGCCTTTCCGTGGTCGACTTCCAACTGATCCAGACTGAGGGAAAGAAAGTGGCGTTCAGCAGCCACGAAATCATGACTTTTAAAGAGCGGAGCTAAATCACAATTGAAGGCGAAGAGTTGACTTTCAATCCTTTGAACCCTGGAACTGGAACTCAAGGAGTACAGGATCTTGTCCAACAGAAGGGCGTAGGTGGCGGCTGTGGCACACTCGGACCGAACGTAGATGTTTCCGATATAGCCGACTGGATGATTCACTACATAATAGGCATACCCGAACAGGTCTCCCTTGTCATTGGTGACGGCCCAGCCAGGCAAACTGCGGGAAGAGACGTACTTCTTGATCAGTGATATGGCGGGCTGGTAGTCCCAAAAGAGCTCTTTTTCCCAGCACTGGAGTTCCTGCTGAAAGATCCGCTCCAGCTGTTCGGACCCGACCGTGGTCAGACGCACGGTATTCAAGGAGTCCATCGAATCCATGGCGTTTATTGTATCCCGAAGACCGCTGGTCTTCGACCACAGATTTAGCTAGCAACAGTTCTCTGATCGGAGGCCGCTCTTTAGCCCGCCTTCCTCACACCCGCTCTACTGCATCGGCGCCTTGTCAGGCCGGCCCTTGCGCCGCTTCGTGACGACCTGGTTTGAGCAGTCGGGCTTGAGCGGCCGCTACGTAGGCTCACCAGACCCACGGTACGGCTCCGAAGGAGCGGTGGGTCAGGGAGCAGCACAAGAGAAATGAAGTTCAGGCAGGAGTTGCCACCCCTTCCCGGTTGGATCTATAATTTAAAGTGTATGAACGTAAATATTCAAACTCATCACGTCAACGTGACCGAGGTGCTCGAACGCCTCATGGGGCGGCATTCCAGGAAGATAGAGAAGATCCTTCCCACCTTCGCTTCAGAGGATCTGGATCTCCACATCACGCTGAAAAAGCTTCCAAGAGGGCAGCAGTATCACACGGTTCTGGTGCTCACGATGCCGCAAAATACCATCCGTGTGGAGGAAATGAAGAAGGATCCGGCTTCCTGTGTGCTGGCCAGCTTCGCAGAGTTGTTAAGACGGGTCAAGAAGTTCAAAAGCCAGCTTAACCGGGAGAAATTCTGGAGCAGGGAGGCCATCCCCAGTGCTGAGCCCTCTCCGGTCTCTCCCCTCCGTGAGCTTGAAAATGCCATTAATAACAACCTCGATCAGGTTGAGCAGTACATTCAGCGAGAGATCTACCACCGCTCCGTGACCAATGGAATACCTGCAGGTCTTCTGGAAAGCCAGGCCGTGCTGGATGAGGTCTTTGTGGAGGTCAGTTCCAAGGCCGGATCCAGGCCCGAGAATCTGTCTCTCCAGCAGTGGATGTTTCAAATCGCCCGCAGCGCCTTGCAAAATCGTATCGAAGGTATCCTGAGCAGGCTCGATGAGTCGCATATTGAGGAGGCGGCGCCTGTATCCTCCCAGTGGGAGGACGAAGAGCAGGCCTTTCATCAACCCGATGAAGTGTTGCATCTGGGAGATGTGATCCGTGACGAACACAGCGTCACTCCGGAGGAACTGCTGGCACGTGAGGAGGTTCAGGAGAAACTCTCAAGTTCGGTGGCACAGCTTCCCAACTCGATTCGGGAGTCGTTTGTCCTTTTCTGTCTGGAGGGCTTCAATTCCGATGAGGTCGCAATGATTACTGGAAAAGGCCCGGATGATGTATTGCGGGATGTGGAGCAGGCCCGCGAGGAACTGCACCAGCACCTTGATCAACAGAATACCCGTTAGAAATAGAGAATTATGAAATTTGCCAAGAGACTCGACCAGATATCCGCATCGCCGACGATGGCCGTGATGCAGGAGGCACAAAGACTCAAGAGCCAGGGAGTTGACGTCATCGACCTGGGACCCGGTGAGCCGGACTTTTCAACGCCCGAATCGATCAAAGAGGCGGGGATTTCGGCGATTCGGGACAACTTCACCAAGTATACGGCAGCCGCCGGTATTCAAGATTTGCGCCAGGCCGTGGCCGATCAATACAATCGCCAGTGGGGAACGGATTTCTCGGCCGCCAATGTCGTGATCTCGTGTGGTGCCAAGCACTCCATTTACAACGTCTGCATGGCCATTTTTGAGGAAGGAGACCGGGTGCTGCTGCCGGCTCCTTACTGGGTCACTTTTCCTGAGGCCATCAAGATGACCGGGGCCTCACCACAGGAATTTGTGACGCCAGAGGAGAACGGGTTCATTCTGGAAGCCCAGGACATCGAGGAAAGGATCGGCTCCAACACTCGCGGGTTGATCGTGACCACCCCGAATAATCCGACTGGAGCGGTCATACCCGGCCCCAAGTTGGAAGAACTGGTGAATCTGGTTCGAAGCCGTGAAGTGTTTACGCTCTTTGATGAGTGTTATGACTTCTTTGTTTATGGTGAAGAGCCTCATGTGTCGGCGGCTTCATTCGTGGGTCCTTCTGACGACTTCTTCGCCATCCTGGGTTCGGTGTCCAAGACCTATTCGATGACGGGTTGGAGAATCGGCTACTGTATTGCCCATCCCGCCCTGGTCAAGAAGATCGCGGAATTTCAGAGCCATCAGACCGGCAATCCCTGTTCTATTTCCCAGAAAGCGGCTCTTTTCGCCCTGGGAACGGACCGGGAACTGATCGCAGAAATGAAACAAGAGTACGAGAAAAGACGAGACTTTGTTTTGCCCACCCTCCAGGGAATTGACGGGTTTTCCTGTGTCAGGCCCGACGGTGCCTTTTACCTGTTTCCCAATGTCACCGAATGCATGAGAGCAACGGGAATTCCCACTTCCGAGGAATTCGCCAAGTTCCTGATCCAGGAGGCACGAGTGGCCACGGTGCCAGGGTCCGCCTTTGGAATGGAAGGATACATCCGGATTTCTTATGCGACTTCCATGGAGAAACTCGAAGAGGCCATGAACCGGATTCAGCAGGCAGTGAAGGCGCGAACGAACGCCTGACCGGCTGAACTGCTGACCACCGCACCACTGCGACACTACGTGGGCACAATCGTGTAGCGGCCGCTCTATGAGCGGCTTTTCGTAATCGGCACACTGAGGTGCCTCCCACATTCCAGACACACCCTTGCTAACATAAGGATGGTCCACGCTAGTTAAGAAGATGAAAGAGAAACGACAGGATCTACTCCAGCGGGGTCACCG
>JAZFRU010000098.1:0-7317 GCA_036445815.1 Acidobacteriota bacterium
CATCGGCACCCATCTCTGGAAAGCGGAGCAACAGGGTCAGCGTGACGGGGAATTCCAGATCCCGATCCAGCTTGGCCTCCATCATCGCCTCATCTGAAGCAGCAACCAGAGTCATTGCTGGAGGATCCGGGAATTCCCCCCAGTGAACCGTGCCGCTCACTTCTTTCATTTTTTCCCCGCTCAGAGGCACGGTGAATTCATCATACAGATAGACTCGAAAGACATCCGGCTCAGTGAGAGATCCCTCCAGATGATGGATCTCATCAAGAGCCATGAAAAACACTCCCCCATGCCTCGGATCATGGTCGCTGTGGGATTCCCTATCTCCCATCGCAGCGTGCTCCATCTCACTCATGTCATTTCCCTCGTCGGCAGCGTGATCCATGGAGGCTTCACCCCCAGGAGCTCCCTGCTGGCACGCTCCCAACGTCAGAAGAATCGTCAACGCCAGAAAAAAGAATCGTCTCCGGTTTTTCATAATTCTAGTGCTATCTCCTCATCAATCGCTTGAGTGTCCTCCCGGTCTGTACACGATTATCTGAGCTTATCATACCAGGGTCACAGATACTCGATGTGCCCACCGGTCTCCTGAAACTCCTCGAGCATCGGCTCCAGAACTAGTTTCAACTCTCCTCGGTTGAGCCAGGAGGCGTCCTTGAGGAGAATCTTGCTGCTGTTGCGCAAGGTCTCACGAGTCCTTTCAAACAACTGTTCCTGGGTGCCGTCCAGTTGAGAATCCAGATAACGCATGTACAGTTTCTCACATGAGAGTTCATAGATGCCCTGATCCGGATCCTTCAATAAAAAGAAATCGCGACGATTCATGGCCTCAAGCCGTCATAGAAATGAGCGTCCGCCGAACCAGAGCTTCGGTTAACGGAATCTTATAGGCATTCTTACTCAGGCCCTGGGCACCCGAAACTGCCAACATGCCGGCCTGACCTGCTACTTCCGGTGTCATCCGCTTTCCTTCCAGCATCCGCTCGACTTCGGGCAAATGCCAGGGGATAGGCGCGACTCCACCCAGGACGACTCGGGCCTTTCTGCAGATTCCTCCCTCGACCTGCAAGGAAATGGCGACACTGACTACCGCGTGAGTCCAGGTTTCCCGGTCCATGACCTTCACATAATGACTTCTTTCGCCTGCCTCAACTTTAGGCAGTCTTATTTCAGCCAACACCTCATCTTCTGCTAACACGTTCTCGCGGGAGACATTCTCTCGCGGCAGGATAAAGAATTCTGAGGCCGGCACCCACCGTTCCTGATCAGGCCCCACGATTCTAAAGCTCGCTCCCAGGGCCATCAGTGCCGGAGCCGTATCGGAAGGGTGGACAATAAAGCTGGGGCCTCCTCCAAAAATGGCATTGAATTGATTTTCTCCAATGATCGAAAAACAGCGCTCCCCCCCATTCTTAAAACAGGGAAAACCCTCCCGGTAGTACCAGCACCAGGGACGTTGACACACGTTCCCAGCCACCGTCCCCACGTTTCGAATCTGAGGAGTCGCGACGGATTGGGCAGCCTCAGCCAGAACGGTATACTGTGAACGAATCAGGGAGTGAGCACTCAACTCATCGACCGTGACCAGCCCTCCGATTCGCACCCCGTCCGAACCGGAATCAATTCCCTGCAACCCCTCCACAGTCTTCAGATTGACGACCACATCGGGAGCAACCCGCTCCTCCTTGATCATCCCCAGCAGATCGCTTCCTCCTCCGACTACCGCGGTAGTTTCACCTCCCTGGCGAGACTCCTTCAACAACGAGACCGTCTCTTGAAGGCTCTTTGGATTGACATGGGTAAAGCTCTTCACGATGATGCTCCAATGATCTTATCCCGGGTCATCGGGAGTTCTGTGATCCTTTTTCCGATGGCGTTGAAGACGGCATTCGCCATAGCTCCCACCACGGGGACAATGGGTGGTTCTCCCACTGCCTTGGCTCCGAACGGCCCATAAGCATCTTCGGTCTCGATGAAATGCACCTCCACTTCAGGTGCATCGAGATGGGTCATCACCCGGGCGCCGTAATAGCCGGGATTGACCGGAATACCGGTGTTTTCGTCGTAGATCAACTGCTCATGCAAGGCCATCCCAATGCCCTGGATGACTCCCCCCTTGACCTGGCTCGCCGCGGTGAGCGGGTTGATGATCCTACCGCTGTCATGCATGGCCACATATTTCAGAGGACGCACGGAGCCCAGTTCGGTGTCGACCTCAACTTCGACGAAATGAGCTGCGAAGGCCACCCGTGCCACGCCTTGAAGTCTTGGGGCGGGACTGGCTTCGGCAATCAGCTCCTCATCTCCCTCGGGAAGTCCGTTGGCCGCCCACTGCGCCTTCAAATCCTTGGCCGCCTCCACAATCGCCCCTCCCGTGTGACTGGTGGTTCGACTCCCGGATTCACCGACCGAGTAAGGACACCGATCCGTGTCTCCGGAGATCACCTGAACCTTCTCCAAAGCGACTCCGACCGCCTCGGCCGCAATGAGGGCCATCGTCGTCTTGGCACCCGTGCCGATATCGGTGATTCCAACATGTACCCAAAGCGTTCCCTCACTGTCGAGCCGGAGAACCGCACTGCTTCTTCCCAGGTTTGACCCAAAGCCGCCAATGGCCATTCCGATGCCTTTTTTGATCGGTTCCGTGCCCGACCCGGCCGGGCTCCAGCGCCTGGACCATTCGAACAATTCCGCTCCCTGGCGAATGCACTCCGCCAGACCTGAACTGGTATAAGGCGTCTCATCCCGATATTGCCGGGTGAAATTTTTCAGATGAAATTCCACCGGATCGATCTTCAGATCGTGGGCGATCTCGTCCATCATCGACCCCAGTCCAAAGACTCCCTGGGGATAAGGGGGGCCTCGAAAATTGGCTCCCACGGCCGTGTTGGTAAAGACGGTATAAATCTCCTTCTTGATACTGGGACACCCGTAAAAATCAATTCCCGCGATGTCACCGCTGCTCTTCTTGTAGGGCCCCATACCGCTATAGCCCAGAAGTTCAATGGCCTGCAGAGTGCCGTCGGTTTTGACTCCAATCTTGTAGTATTGGCTGGTCGGCCAGCGCCCATGCACCGCAATAAAGTCTTCCTTGCGGGTCAATTCCAGTTTCACGGGCTGTCCGGCTGCCTGGGCAAGCTCGGCGGCAATCAAATCGGAATCCTGGCACTGGTTCTTGTTGCCAAAGCCTCCACCCATATACTGGCAAATCACACGCACCTTCTCAGGAGGAATCTTCAGACTGGTGGAGATATCTCGATGACAGCTGGAGATCCCCTGGGTGGGAGTCCACACCGTCAACTTGTCACCCTCCCACCGGGCCACGGCCACTCGAGGCTCCAACTGGGCGTTATTGATGTGCTTGGACAGATAGTGCCCCTCGAAAACCTTGTCGGAATCTGCAAACCCCTTTTCAACGTCGCCGCGCACATAGATGGAGGGCTCCCGCTTGCCCGGGCCCGGGTTGGTAAAGCTAAAAACGGGTGAGAGATTACCTCCCGGGTAAATTTCCACGGCTCCCGGTTCAAGAGCCTCCTCGGCATCCAGCACAAAATCAAGAGGTTCGTATTGAACATCGATGAGCTTGAGGGCCTCTTCCGCCAGGTGGCGATCTGTGGCTGCAACCGCCGCCACCGGATCGCCTACCAGGCGAACCGTATTATTGAAAAGCCTCCTCGGATTAGCCCGGTCACCACTGGACCAGACGATGTCGCAATTTTCGTGGGTCAGAACGGCCTTGACCCCGGATACGGCCAGCGCCCTGGAGGGGTCAACCCTGAGGACTCGTGCATGGGGATGAGGGCTGCGCAGGACACGTGCATAAAGCATGTTGGGCAATCGTATATCGGCTGAATAAGTGGCCCTTCCCGTGACCCGCTCCAACCCATCTACACGAGGGGTGGCTGTTCCCACCGTCTTCAATTTTTCAACCACGGCTGGTATCCTCCTCAGCTGCAGCCAGAACAGCTTCCAGATAGCGATTGTAGTTGGAACAACGGCAGACGTTGCCGGCCATCGCCTGACGTGCCTCCTTTTCCGTGGGATGAGGATTGTCGTTGAGCAGAGCTCGTGCCGACATCAACTGCCCTGAGGTACAAAACCCACACTGAGGACCATCGTGTGTGATGAACGCCTGCTGCAGGGGATCCAGTTCATCTCCCCTCGCCAGGCCCTCGACAGTGGTGATGTCCTTCCCATCGGCCCACACCGCCAGGTAACTGCAGGAATAAACATTCTTCCCCTCCAATAAAACAGTGCAAGCCCCGCATTCCCCCCGGTCGCAGCCCAACCGGGTCCCCGTCAGGCCGAGATGATCTCTCAGGACCTCAGTCAGGGTCCAACGGTCCTCGACTTCAATGCGATGAGCCTGTCCATTGACCTTGAGTTGAATTTGAGAAGTCGGCGCGGAAGCGTCTGGACTGGATCCCCGTTGAGGAACAGGGATACTCAAGGCTGGAATCGTGCCCGCCACAGCAATCCCGGTTCCACTCTTCTCCAGGAATGAACGCCTTGTTATCGGTTTCATGGGCTTGTTACCTCAAATATGGAGATTAGAAATGATTTCAGCATATCTCCTGCAGGTTTGTAAAGGTTCCCAAAGCTGCCGGTGTTTCATGCCCGGCCCGACGCCCAGGCCGCGGGATCAGCCAGATACCTTCTCACGCCTGCCAGGGAGTCATCAGAGAGCAGTGCCATCGACTCCCCCACCGCCAGACAGGTGGATAGCCCCACCAGTGGATGAACCCGAACCCCCATTTGCTGCAGTTTTTCGACACCGCTTTGTTCTCGATCCACCAACACCAGACAATCCGAAACAGTGCAGCCGGCCTCCCGAATTCCCTCGATGAAGCCAACCTTACTGCCTCCGTCTGTCAGAAGGTCCTCGACCAGCAGAACCTGCCCTTCAGGAACTCCTTCCAGCCTTCGGCCTTCCCCATAGCTTTTCGGCTTCTTGCGCACGTAAACAAAGGGCTTGTCCAGCCGCTGTGCCAGCCATGCACCAAAAGGAATACCCGCCGTCTCACCTCCAGCCACACAGTCACACTCGAGGTTGCGTTCATGATAAAGAAAGTGGAGGAATCCGATCAAAAGGTCCCGCGTTGAGGGAAACGAGATGAGGCGCCGGCAATTGATGTAAAGAGGAGCAAAGTCTCCTGAAGCCAGACGGAAGGGACTCTCTTCGTTCACTGCAATGGCCTGGTGGTGCCACAACAACTGCCCCGTGATCTCAGCAATGTTGTTCTGAATGTGATCGGCAGGATTCATATGCTTCGCCTTCCATATTTTCCGATAGGGCCAAAGGAGTCAAGCACCCATATCAGTCCGAACTTTGCTTGATGCCGGCTGCCGGGACCTCAGAAACTCGCTCAAATCAGAGATACCCTCCTCTCGAAGGATTTGCACCAACCCCCGGTTGATCCTTTTCACCAACGAAGGCCCCCGGTAAATCAATCCGGTGTACATCTGGACCAAACAGGCTCCGCGTCTCAAATAGTCCCAAACCTGACGGGCCGGATCCTCATCGGGATCGCAGCCGACTCCACCACAGGCGATGATCGGAACCTGCCCCTGAGTTTGCCGGTAAACCTTGTCGATCATCTGCTCAATATATTTCTTTAACGGCCTCCCGCTAAGGCCTCCCGGGCCAAACTTCTCCAGTATGCCGTGATCCGTTCTCAGTGCCTCTCGCCGCCCCGTCGTGTTGCCAATCACAAAGCCGTCGATACCATGATCCCGGCTTAACCCCACCAAGCGATCCAGTCTGGAATCCTCAAGATCAGGAGAGAGTTTCACCAGGAAGGCTTTGGGATGACTCTTGCTCTCCCATTCGGTTCTGGCCGTCTGCAACCGACTCAGGAAGGGCTCCAGGAGCTCAGGGTCCTCAAAACTCTTTCCTTCAATGGTGTTGGGACAACTCAGGTTCAACGTGATGTAATCCGCCAGGGGATAAAACTTGGAAACACTGTCCAGGTAATCCTGGATAGCCGCTTCACCGGTGATTTCGGGATCCGCCGTCTTGACCAGATTAATTCCGGTAGGAATCCGAGCCCTACCCTTTTTCAATCTTGTCAGCACCACCTCCGAACCCTCGCTATTGAGGCCCAGGTAATTGATCAATCCTCGATCAACCGGGAGTCTTAACAGTGTTGGGGAAGGATTTCCCGGCCAGGGCCGTGAGCTTATGGAACCCACCTCCATATGCCCGAAGCCAAGAGAAGGTATGATCTCGGACAACTCACCCTGCTTGTCGAAGCCAGCTGCCAGTCCTACTGGATTTTCGAAATTCAATCCGAACGCATTGACCTTCAGGGTGCGATATTGAGTCCCGTATACCTGCTTGATCAACCCAACGACCAGAGAAACTCGGGAAAGATTCCTCCCCAGCCGTAGGGTCTGCCGGTGGACCCATTCCGGATTCATCCTGAAAAGCAGAGGCCGCACCATCCTATAGAGCATGATTCACCACAGGAACACAATTATTAACCAGAGAGACACAGAGACACAGAGAATTTTTCATTTTTCACCACAGAGACACAGCGGAATCCTTAATTGCTTTCCAGTGCCTTTGAGACAGGGATAAAAGAAAACTCCGTGTCTCTGTGGTGGGTAACTGTGGCTCTGTGGTGGAACAACCAAGTCTCAGTGGTGAAGAATCTGCTTGAGATTATCCAGGCCGGCCTGATAAATCCCGTGAATCAACGCCACCGCTTCATCAGCAGAGACGCCTGAAGGTTCAAACTCTCCAGTCCATTCCACCTGGCTGCCCTCTCCCCGTGGGGAGACCTTCAAGGTGGACTGATAATCGGAAACCGGCAAAGAACTTCTGACCAGAGAATACCTATACTCCCGCGACTCTTCACTCTGGAGCTCAAGTTTTTCGATAACGGTACCACCGTCGACCAGAGTCAATGTACGAACATTCTTACCTTCATTCAGTTCACTTCTTTGGACGTCCGGATGCCAGGCTGGAAGGGCATTGAATCCTCCGATGACTTGCCATGTTTGATCGGCAGAAGCATTGAACTCACCAATCACTGTAACCTTGGCCATGATACTTCTCTCCTAATTAGTTCTCACGATCCGTTCTAGCCCTTCAGGTCAGGCGTTTGCAGATGGAAGTCAGTGGCGTCCTGATAGCGCTTGGCCACCGCCAGAATTACCTCTTCGGCATGGAGCTTCCCGACAAAGGTCATGCGGCTGGGCGTCCCATCCTCGGTGAACCCGTTGGGCAGCACCACACAGAGGTGTCCGGTGAGGTTGGTAAGCGGTGTGTTGCGTCCCAGCGGGCTGTTGGAGGGAGTACCCGGATCACTCCTT
>JAZFRU010000099.1:0-2599 GCA_036445815.1 Acidobacteriota bacterium
ACGACATCCTTTGGACAGGACATAGTGACTGCATTTCTCCTGAGCCCTGAAAGGGCAGCATAGAATAGCCCAGGGCGTGAGCCCTGGGTTGTTCGGGTCCGCAACAAGAGGAGCCCTGTAAGGGCGATGTCAGGCATTGAAGGCGATATGTACATCGCCCTTACAGGGCTCCCTCGTTAAACCTTGCTTCAATCCCAGGGCTCACGCCCTGGGCTATTTCACATCACCCCTTCGGGGTTCCGGACCTCGTACGATCGACCCTCCCATGCTCTCCGACGATCTCCATGGATAATCTTCGTCCATTCCTAAAGGGGACGTGGAACTATGGGATCGAACGACCGGGTGTGCCAAATCGGGAACGCGCCCCTACTCTTCTTTTCGTTAAACCTGAAACGTGAACCGAGCAGGTTGGAAACCTGCTCGGTTCAGTCTTTATAGACTCCGAACAACTCGTAGGATTTGGTGGTCCGACCCAGAAAGAATCCGGCGGCAACCAGGAGCGTGTCCTTTTCCTGAAGTTGAAAGCGCTGGTAGCAATCCTTGACTTCGTGAACGAAGAGGATGTCGTGTCCGTAACAATTCTTGCCATCGTTCTTCACCGCCAGGCTGGAGAGGGCTTGAAAGAGATCTTCCTTTTTGGACTCGTCCGTCCCCAGGGCGGCGAGCACGGCCGTGGCAGATGCATAGGGATCGGTGTGGCTGACCACGGTTCGAAGCATTCCCACAGGGTTTACCGGGCTCAATTCACTGGCCAGTTCGCCGACTTCACGATTGTGATCCAACTCCCGGCTTCGCTGGGAGGCCTGCTGCAAGACCGCCACTGCCATGGCTATCGCCGAGATGCTGTCTTCGGCATCCGGCCTCGACCACTGATGGAGGGAGTAGCACAGGTGAAAGGCGCGCATGGGCCAGATCCAGTCGCCCACTCTTGAGTTGCTCAGGGCCTGGGCGGCTGCGATCAGCAGCACCTCATAGACGGCATCCAGACTGGCCCCCGCATTGGCCAGTTGGCCCACCGCGCTCAGGGCGTCATCGAGATCATCACCGAAAAGAATAACCTTTTCCACTTCGAGGTACTGTGCTCTTGTGACCTTCCCTGAATTGCTCAAAAGAGAGGACCAGGATCCCTTGGGGAAATGCTTCACTTTTTCGGACAGAGAGGGATCTTTCGGCGCCACGATCAGGAAGTGCAGGGCCGGACAGAGGATCGAGTCCAGATTCGTCCATTTGAGTGACTGGGCTAACTGCCAGGACTGGTAAAGGTACAGGAATTTATGGCTTCCCTGACAGCCATCCTCCAGGGCATATTGGAGGGACTTATTCTGAAAGAAGCTTCGGTCCTGTTCATTGCTCAAGAACCCCTTGGCCCAGGGAAGCGCTTCTTCAAAGTTTCCGGTATCGGCTGCTTCCTTGAAATGCTTCCACCGTGAGTCGAGGTCGCCTTCCTGGTTGGCCGGAATCGCCTCTGAATCCAACGGGTGGCGTTTGTTTTCTTTGGTGACGAACCACGATTGCTGTGCAAGGGGCTTCCAGTGACCCTCGTCTGCGCCAGTCGATAGAGACAAGAGAGAGGCCGAAATCAGGCCGAAAAAGCTGTGGGGCACCGAATCATCATAGTAGCGTTCGTAGAGTCGAGCCGGCAGGTAAGCCGCCACTTCGCCCAGGAAAGCTTCCGGATTTTCGTATTTTTCTTCCGCTTCCCTGAAGAGAGGGACAAACTCCTTGATCTTTGTGGTGTGGAACAACTTATCCAGAAAATCGCTCATTTCCGAAACTCCTTTTTGGCCTGACCCGTTCATCATAAGGGATCCAGGCAGGAATGAGAAGGCCTCCTAATGTAAACTAGGGCCGATGATTGATCGTCGCAAAACAGTGACCGTTCAGGTTGGGGACGTCTGTATGGGCGCGGAGCATCCCATCGTGGTGCAGTCGATGACCAACACCGATACGGCGGACGTTGAGGCCACGGTCTTACAAGTCCGTCAGCTGTTCGAGGCCGGCTCCGAACTGGTTCGTGTGACGGTGAACACCGCGGAAGCCGCTCAGGCCGTTCCTGAGGTGGTGCGGGGGTTGGAGCAGCAGGGCATCCGGGTCCCCATCATTGGCGACTTTCATTACAATGGTCATCTGCTTTTGACTCGCTTTCCCGAGTGTGCCGAAAAACTCGACAAATATCGGATCAACCCGGGCAACGTGGGAAAGGGGCGCCACCGCGACGAGAACTTCAAGCAGATGATCGAGGTGGCCCTCGAGTACCACAAGCCTATCCGAATCGGGGTGAACTGGGGGTCCCTGGATCAGAAGTTACTGGTCGAGCTCATGGATGCCAATGCCCTTCGTCCAGAGCCCCAGGAGGCGCACCAGGTGTTGATGGAAGCCATGATTCAGAGTGCTCTGGAGTCGGCTGAACTGGCGGAAGAGTATGGTCTGGCTCATGACCGCATTATTCTCAGTGCCAAGGTTTCAGTAGCCCCAGATCTCATTCAGGTGTACCGGGGTTTGTCCGCACGCTGTGACTATCCGCTGCATCTGGGATTGACAGAAGCTGGAATGGGAACTCGGGGCGTGGTCGTGAGTGCCGCCGCTCTTTCGCCCCTGC
>JAZFRU010000100.1:0-2954 GCA_036445815.1 Acidobacteriota bacterium
CGGGGCAAGTCGAAGCCATCGATTTGGTGCAATACCTTTCCCACTTCAAACGAGAACTGCCGGGTGACGACATGGAATTTGGCTTTCCTCGAGGTCCCGATGACATCGAGGCAAGACCAGAAAACCGAGGGATCTCCCGGTGGTGGCAGGAGTGCGCGCAACCGTTCCAGTTGCATGTTTCGCTGCACGGCATTGCCTTTGCGGCCGGCCCCTGGTTTCTCATCGAGCCGTCCTGGGCCTCTCACTGCCAGGAGCTGAAAACCACTTGTCGAAGGGCTGTCGAAGAGATGGGATATCGTCTTCATGATGTCGATCGTCAGGGAGAAAAAGGTTTCCGAAGGCTCGAGGAAGGGTTTTGCACTCGTCCCGATTCTCAGGCCATGGCTCAATATTTCAGGGACCTTCAGGATGAATCAACTGCCCGCCTGTTCCGGCCCAGTTCCATGGAAGCCATTCGCGCCCTGGGCGGGGATCCCTTGACCCTGGTGACTGAGATGCCGCTGTTTATTCTCCCCAATGTCGGTGAAACGCTGGGTCCTCCCGACCCGGAGGCCTTACGCTGGAAAGAACGAATTGAGAGATGGAAAGCTGGAATCGACCAGGAGCCGCAAGTGGCGGAGTCGATTGGCAGGGAGGCGGTCGAATACGGGTTAAGGGCCATGCCCATTCGGGACCAGATGCAGCTTCAATGGACATTCATTGCCGCAGGAGTGGGGCAGGTGCCTCTGAGGACCTGCCCGGAGAATTAAGATGTCCTTCGTCTGGCTCAAATTGACCCGCCGAGGGGCGAAAACGTACCCTGTCTGTAGCAAGCAGCGCAGCATGGTGGAAATGTTTGAACGGTATCGTCAATGAGCGAAGAGTCTAATGCTCCGGGTCACATTCCCGCGGTCGGACTGGTTGTTTCCATCCAGTCCCAGGCCAAAGAGCCGATGGTGGCTACCGTGATCTCTAATTCACCTGGCGAAATCAGAGTCAAACTGGCCAGACCTCGATCGAAGGATCCTTTTCAACAGGGAGACGGGGTCCGCATCAAGTACTGGGATGAAGGAACAATTGCTTACTACTGGAATGCACAGGTCCTGGAAGTGGAGGATGATCACGAGATAACGATCTCGGTCAGGGAGGTCGGCGTTGCCGTGCAAAGAAGGAAAACGTATCGGCTGGCTCTCAAGGTTCCTGTCACCATCACCGTCATGGATGCGGCCAGCAGAGAGTTGGAGTGCGGAGCCTCAGTGAGCAGTCATACCGAAAACCTCAGCCAGTCCGGAATGTTGTGTGAAACTGATTTTCCGCTGAGCATTGGCGACAAAGTGGAGGTACACCTGCAGTTCACCGAATCAGATAAAATCAGCGCCTTCGGAGCGGTGGTCCGTGCCACCCAAGTTGAGAGCCAGGGACCGTCGCGGAGCGCCGTTGCCGTGGAATTTCTGCACATCGAGGAGGAAGCACAAACCCAGATGTTCAACTTCCTGGCTCATTACGCCGATGATGGTTAATCCGAATTCTTCCTGGCATACGAGGATTGGATGAAGATGTTGCACAAACCCCTCGGTCACTATCTCAGACAGACCCGATGGGGAATAGGCCTGCTTTTGGCCGTGGCCATTCTGCGTTTTTTGATGCTGCCCCTTTTCCAGGTTCCCTATGAGGAGGGGACTCACTGGGTGAGTCTTACGGTGCTTCTGCCGGTCATCATGGTGGTCTACTCAGTGGTCGTGGCCCGGGCGGGAGGCACCTTCCGGGACGTCCTGGGTATTGCCCTCTGCCTCGGTTTTGCCAGTGCTCTTTTCGTCATCCTGGGGATTGGAATCGACGGATTGGGTGGAGTGAATACCTATTATTCGGTCGGGGAAGGGGACATGAATCCAGCCTCTCACATGCTGGCCCATGGAGTGGCGGGAATCGTGTTCACGCTGTTGTTGTGGGGAGTGGGGGCCTTGACCTATCTGGTGGCCGGCGGACGCAGCTCAAGGGCCGTTGTCACGGACGCGACGATTTCGAGGGAATGATTTCCGGCTTGGTCCTTTGGGCCGAGAATGGGGGCGAGACCCCCTTTCGGTCACTCAATCGGTCCACAAGACTGAATTCAAAGTTTGCAACATGACCTTATCCTCCAGGTTGGCGTTCAAGTCGTCACTAAACGATCCAACCCGCTGCGCTTATCCCAGAGAGGGTTCAATCGACGACGGAAGGGTGAACTCCTCTGTCGGCCAGGGCTGGACCCTTAGATCTTTCACCGCGTGAGCGGCAAATAACTTTCGGGCCATTTGGCGGGAGAGTTCCTCGATTCGTCTTTGGGAGGCATTGGACCTCATGGACAAGACTCGAATCTTCCCGTCAACCTCGGCCAGTACCATATATTTCTGTGAAGTTTGCTTGGACATGCTGTCCAATAGAGCAATTTCCGTTCCAATGGGAGAAATTTCTCACTAATTAATCCGAAGTTATTAAGAATCAGTAAGTTGCGAGATTTCATTGGGCTGTAGCAGGCGTCTTCAAAACCTCAATGGTTGTCTACCTACGGATCCCTTTTAAATCTTCAGATGTTTCGTTAAGCTTTATATTATCAGTAGTTTAAGATTTATTCGAAGGAGTTGTGAACCCGGGTTGACAAAAAAATGACACTTTCTCCTCATTGATTGTGAAACGTGAAACGAGCGGGTCGACGACCAGCGTCCGGGGCATGTCTGGTTTGGCCAGGTCGAGATGTACGTTAGTAGGGGCGCAAGGCCCAGGCCGTCTCAATATCCAGTTAACCTGGATGGTTGGGTGGGGAAGAGTCCGGAGTGTGGGAGGCGCCTCAGTGCGCCGAATCCGGGGAAAGCCGCTCATAGAGCGGCCGCTACACTGGGCTTGCCCCCTGATCGAAGGACGCCCATCTGTGCGGCCCTACATGTATTGAGGTTTTGAGGCACTTTGGGCCGTGCGCACCTACACTTCTTTTCGTGGAA
>JAZFRU010000101.1:0-19458 GCA_036445815.1 Acidobacteriota bacterium
GGAATGGCACGGGTGCTGTACCAGACGTTCCCATCGCCGCTCACATCAATCTTGGGCATATCGCTTCGTCGCGGCGTGGGATAGTAGGTGAATGTTTCCGTCTCGGAGTTGAAGCTGATGATAGCGCCTTCCTGTCCTCCATCACTGATCCATATCAGGTCGGAGTTGGGATGCAGCTTGATGCTGTAGGGCTCGGAGAATCGAGAGGCCATGTCGTACTCCACCTGTTCGCCAGATTCCAGGTCGATTTTGCCCAGCTTCCCTTGACTGAACACGCCGTACCAGATGATTCCCTGGGAATCGATGCCCAGACGGCGTGTTTTGCAGGGTGGGTCCACCAGGGCGGGAATCTCCCGGAAGGTTTCCGTTTCGGTATCGAAAACGGCCACCTTGCAGCCATAAAGCTCGGCCAGGACAGGAGTGTCGTCGGGGCCGATGTCCATTCCGTAGGGCATCGAGTATTGGGTGGGAACCCGCCATACCTGAATCTTCTGGGTCTCACGGTCCCATTTGGCGAGCCCGTCTCCCCGAATAATGGTGAACCAGACATTCTCCTTGGAATCCAGGACCGGTGTGTGTCCTCCCAGGAACCCCAGGGTTCCCGACTCATCATATGGGAAGCGTTTCATCTCTCCGGTTGCCGGGTTGAGTTGTCCCAGATGCCCTTTGTCGCTCTCGGCCCAGTAAACATACCCTTCAGAGTCCACGGTCAAGCCATGTGGGTCGCCTTCCGGGTCCGGCAGCACCCACTCATCCACTTGACCCGTCCGGGGATCCACCCGGCCGACTGCATGAGGCGCGATACGTTCCGTGTACCAGACGTTGCCGTCGAAATCGATGTGGACTTCCTGCAACCAACGACGTGGGCGGGCCTCATCCAGAGGCAGGATGAATTCAACATACTGTGCCTTGGAGAGAGCCGTCTCATCCAGTGGCGTCTCCACATCCATTTTCAAAAATCGATCGGGACTGTCCGGACCAAAGTGGGAACTCAGGTACTGGGCCAGTTCCTTGCGCTGTGGCGAGTCAATCGTGCCGGGTGGAATTCGGGTCTCCATCATGAGGCCAATGGCAGCATCCCACTCCTTGGTGGTCTTGTGGAAAAAAGATAGGAAGCTCTGTCCATGACATTGAATACAGGTTTTTTCTATCAGGGGTCGGATGGGAGCCTCTGGATAGAGTTCGTCATAGGCAACCGCCAGTGCATCCTTCGCCCGGTCGCCCCTGTCCAGACCCAGGAAGGCACCTTGTCCAAAGGCCTGAGCAGGAACCTCATTCAGAGAGAAGTCCACATTCATCACAGTTCCTGTTTCCAGACGGATTTCACGGCGGTCTGATTCGAACCCAGCCTTTTCTACCCAGATCTGGTAGTTTCCCGGAAACATTGCGACTGTCTGATAGGCGCCATCGCCCGTGTACACCATGTAGATAATATTCTTGTCCATGTTCTGGGCGTAGACCTTGGCGGCGGTGAAGGCACTGGGTGCGGTGACCATGCCCGTCAACATGGCCGTACCCGGGACCTTATTTTCCAGCAGGTCGGTGGTGGCCGGTGCATCCTGGGTGGACCCACAGCCTGGCAGCAAAAACAGGCCTGTGAGGACTAAAACAGAAGTCTTGATTCGTTGCATGATCTCCCTCCTTGAGTGGGTGAGTCACTATCTTAACTCCTTCATCCCAAGACACAAACAACTGAACTTGAGGGGGCACAAAGAAATGCGCCCCTACGGTTCGAGGTTATCTTCCTCTGGGCCTGTGTGTCGGGATTGTGATGACCCTCAATCCCCGAAAATCTCCTCAGTTTTCCTTGACCTAGGTCTAATTTGGACTATAATAGGTTTTATAGGGTTCGACAGGACTAAGACTCCGGGTGGTGTGGGGATTTTTTCGAATGCTCAGGGGCAATTTTACTGCGAAGTTGGATGGCCAGGGTCGGGTGAAGATTCCGACTGCCCATCGCCAGTTGATTCGGGAAGAGTATGGGTTCGATCTCTATGTCACCAGTATCACAGGAGAGAACCTTCTCATCTACCCGATGCGGGAGTGGGAAGAAATCGAGGCGAGGTTGCTGGAGCCGCCCAAGATGCTTCCTGAGAAAGTTAAATTCCTGCGCCACACCAACTATTACGGACAGGTCTCAAGCATGGACAAACAGGGCAGGGTCTCCATCCCGGCGCACCTTCGCGAGGCGGCCGGGATCGAAGGTGAAGTGGCGGTGATGGGATATCTGACCTACCTTCAGGTGTGGAATCGGGAACGATTTGAAGAGCTTTTGAAATCAGATCCCTATACCGACCAGGATGCAGCTGCTCTGGCGGATCTGGGTATCTAGATGAACGGCACTGTTGTGGAACATTTACCAGTTCTACTCGATGAGGTTTTGAAGTTCCTGCGGGTCAGGAAAGGCGGCGTGTACGTGGACGGAACCCTGGGACTGGGGGGACATTCTGAGCAGGTTCTCTCGCATTTGGAAGGGACGGGACAACTGATTGCCCTGGACTGGGATGGAGAGGCTCTGAAAGAAGCGTCTGGCCGTCTTGGGGGACGGCATGAGAATCTCCAGATCTTGCAGGAGAGTTTCAAGAATCTGCCTCAGGTCCTGACCGGTCTTCAGGTGCAAGCCCTGGATGGATGTCTGCTGGATCTGGGTGTTTCCTCTCTTCAACTGGACTCGCCGAGAAGAGGATTCAGCTTTCGACGAGAGGGGCCTCTGGACATGCGCATGGACGATCGTGGTGAGACCACGGCCGCTGACTTGATCGATCAGTTGTCAGAAGAGGCGCTGGTCGACCTTTTTCGTCGTTACGGAGAAGAGAAAGCGGCACGAAGGATTGCGGCTGCTCTGGTTGAGCGCCGCCGCCTCACTCCCATTCGTACCACCACAGCGCTGGCTCGGATTGTTGAGGAGGTTAAAGGTTCGGGTCGCGGTCGGATTCATCCTGCCACTCAGGTGTTTCAGGCATTGAGAATCGAGGTCAATTCCGAGCTGGCCGATTTGGAGGAAGTGCTTCAGGTTGTCATCTCTCTGCTGAAGCCTGGTGGCCGGTTGGTGGTGATTTCTTTCCATAGTTTGGAAGATCGCATTGTCAAGAATGTTTTCCGAAAAGCGGCGGGGCGCTGTGTGTGTTTCCGGTCCCAGGAGTTGTGCGACTGTCCGCGAAGGACTGAGGTCAAGATGTTAACTCGAAAGCCGGTCAATCCCACTTCTCGGGAGATCCAGAATAATCCCCGGGCACGTAGTGCCAAGCTTCGGGCGGTGGAGAAAGAGGGCTGAGGCACCAACACTGTGGGAAACATTCAGGAGCGTAGACATGAACGATTGTCATTATCAGAACTTGCGTAACCGACCGGTCGGTGCCAACGATCGGGCCACCTTTTCTGAAATTGCCCGATGGGTGACCGTGGGTGGACTTTTCGTATGTCTTATTCTGGTGTACGCCTGGTCGCATAACGAGATCCTCGGTATTCACTACCAGATGGAACAGCTGAAAAGAGAAAGCGGTGACTTGCGGGAGGTGAACGCAGCCCTGAGAGCGGAGTACTCTTCTCTCATCAATCCGGAAAGCGTCGAGCACAAGGCCAAGGGATTGGGGCTGGTGGCCTCCAATCAAGCCGAGGTCAAGATTCTTGACACCACCCGGAGAGAGGTCCAGATCTCCGGAAATATGCTCGCTCAGTCAAATTTTCCGAAAAAGCCCCTACATGAATGAAAAGATCTGGCACAGAGAGAAAAAATATCACCCTCATCTTCCGCCTTCTGGGTATCTATGTGTTGCTGGGCATGTGGGGTGTGATTCTTGTCGTTCGGCTTGCCCAGCTACAACTCTTTAAGAGTCCCGAGTATCGCCTGAAGGCGGAGCAACAGCAGGTCGGTTTTGTCGAGTTGAGTCCCCAGAGAGGCGACATTCTGGATCGCCACCTGGACGAACTGGCCATCAGCGTCAGAATCGACTCCGTCTTTGCACATCCCCGAGAAGTCGTTGAACCACTTCAGGCGGCCAGGGCCCTGGCAGGGGTGCTGGATCAAGATGAACACGAACTCTACCAACGGATGGTCGGGGATCGCCCGTTCGTCTATCTGGCCCGTAAGATTCCACCGCGTCAGGCCGACCAGGTCCGAGAACTGAATCTGGAGGGCGTTTATTTTCAGGAGGAGACCAAGCGATTTTATCCAGGCCGGGATCTGGCTGCCCATGTCCTGGGATTCACGGGCCTGGATAACGAAGGACTGGCCGGACTCGAATACCTGTACAACGACTCCATCAAGGGAAAAAAGAGCCGGGTACGTCTTCGCTTTGATGCCAAGCGCCGCCGTTACGAAAGCGACGCTCGATCGGATCATTCTGATGGGAATACCATGGTTCTCAATATCGACAGAGCGATCCAGTACATCTCGGAGCAGGTCTTGAAGGAGACGGTGCTCCAGACAGAGGCAGTCAATGGAAGCGTCATCGTGATGGATCCTCAAACGGGTGAAGTTCTGGCCATGGCCTCCTATCCGACCTTTAATCCCAACAGCTTCTCTGATTTCGATCCCGAGGGTCGTAGAAACCGTGCGATTCTGGATATCATGGAGCCTGGATCCACCTTCAAAATGGTCACCTTCTCCGCAGTGCTCAATGAACGGTTGGGAGATCCTTCCGAGATTATTGATTGCGACGTGAACAGTCTCAGGATTGCCGGAAGAACATACCGGGAGGCCGTCCGGCCCTATAGCCTGCTCACATTCAATCAAGTACTGGCCAAGTCGAGCAACATCGGTACTATCAAGCTGGGACTGCGGCTGGGCGAGGAGACGCTGTACCAATATATTCGCAACTTCGGATTCGGTGAGAAGACGGGCATCGATCTTCCTGGGGAACAGGCCGGATTGCTCCGTCCACCCTCTCAGTGGTCCAAGGTCTCGATTGGAGCCCTGTCGATTGGACAGGAGATCGGAGTGACTCCTCTTCAGTCCCTGCGAGCGCTGTCGGTCATTGCGAATGGAGGCTATCTGGTTGCTCCCCAGGTGGTACGGCGCATTCTCACGCCTGCGGGAGATGTACTCTACCAACCTGAAACATCCAGAGAACTGATCCTCGTGCCTGCAACGGTCGCCCAAATGAAGGAGGCGTTTTCTCTGGTGACGACCGAAGGCACTGGGAAACAAGCACGGCTGATCGGGTACTCTTCGGGAGGAAAAACGGGGACGGCCCAAAAATTCATCGAAGGGAAATATTCCGACACTCGCTTTGTCGCTTCCTACCTGGGATTTGCACCGCTTCAAGAATCCGTCCTGGCCGCCGTCATTGTGATCAACGAACCCCGAGGACCCTATCATGGAGGGCAGGTCGCAGCGCCCGCTTTCAAGCAGATCATGGAGCGTTCTCTGATTCATCTTCGAGTCCCCAGAGATGAGAGTCCGGAACTGGAACCCTTGCTCGCCCTTGCACCGGGAAGGGAACTTCCCGATTTCTCGAGTGTCTCATTAAAAGAGGAGCAGATTCCGGTGGAGCAACTGGAAGAGACGGTCTTGCAACTCATAGAAGAGAGTCCTTCAGTTCAGGAGAGCCAACGTGCCATCACGGTCGAAATCGGAACCTTCAAGTTGCCCGATGTTTCGGGTCTCAGTTTGAGACAGGTCGCCAGCCGGTTTTCCCATCTGGGACTTCGGTTGAAGGTCTTCGGCAGGGGCGTTGCTGTGGCCCAGAGACCTCCAGCCGGAAGTACCGTGTCGCCAAATGTGGTGTGCGAAGTCTTTTTTTCAAGTACGGGAGAACATGCATCTTCAAGATTTGATCTCCAGTCTGCCGCCCGAGTCAGTACGAACAACTAATGGGGAGATGGATCCTCAGATACATTCGCTCGCCTATGATTCCAGGCGGGTCAGGGAAGGCTCGCTGTTTTTTGCCGTCAAGGGTGAACAAACGGATGGTCACCTCTATGTCGAAGAGGCCGTCCGGAAGGGGGCTGTTGCCATCGTTTCTTCGCGGGCGGCGTCTGCAGCTGACCCTTCGCACCTAACCTGGGTTCAGGTAGAGGAAATACGGTCCAGCATGGGAGTTCTGGCTGCGCAATTTTACCGGAATCCTTCCCATCGGTTGCAATTGGTGGGGATCACAGGAACCAATGGTAAGACCACCACGGCCTTTCTGACCCACTCGATTTTAGAGAGACAAGCTCCCGCTTTGTTAATGGGAACCATCAAGGCCAAGATCGGCGAATGGGAGTCCGGGTCAGAGAGGACGACTCCTGAGGCGGTGGACATCCAAGAGATCCTGGATCAGGCTCTCAGATCGGGGTGCACGGCTGGCGTCATGGAGGTCTCTTCCCACGCCCTCTTTTTTCATCGCGTCTATCAGTGTTCCTTCCCCGTGGCGGTTTTCACCAATCTCAGCCAGGATCACCTGGATTTTCATAAGAGTCTTGAAGAGTACTTTCAGGCCAAGCGTC
Organism: Acidobacteriota bacterium; assembly: GCA_036445815.1. Taxonomy (GTDB): domain Bacteria; phylum Acidobacteriota; class UBA6911; order RPQK01; family JADFOI01; genus JAPYTY01. The sequence continues at coordinate 6,433 of JAZFRU010000101.1, forward strand.
TACTCTTTCAAGAGCACTATAATCCAGGCCTTCGCTATGCCGTTCTCAACTGCGACGATCCTTTCGCCCGCCGCATCGAAGTGTCACCCTCCGTTCAAAGGGTGACCTTTGGATTCTCGGAGGACAACGATGTTCATCCGGTCTCCCATGAAACTTCATTGGGAGGAACCTGTGTGAATCTGAAATGGTTTGATCGGACTCTCGCTCTGATATGCCCGCTGGCGGGGGAACACAATCTTTACAACATCATGTCCGCAGCCATTGCCGCCAGTCTGGTGGGCGCCAGTGACGAACAAATCCGTAAGGGTATGGAGCAGGTGGGACAAGTGCCGGGAAGGTTTGAAAAAGTAGACACCAGAGGACGATCGACCGTGATCGTCGATTACGCGCACACGCCACACGCCCTGGAGAATGTCTTGCGTTTATGCCGGAAACTGACCCACGGCCGTGTCATTTGTGTGTTTGGGTGTGGCGGAGATCGCGACCAGGGAAAGCGTCCGATCATGGGTGCCGTTGCAGCCCGTGACGCTGATCGTGTCATTGTGACCTCGGACAACCCCAGGTTTGAGGATCCTGTCCGGATCGCTCAGGAGATTCAGAAGGGGATACCCGAAGAGGCAACTCATTGGGAGATCATTCTCGACCGTCGGGAGGCTATTGAAAGGGCTCTGGAGGTCGCAGGGGAGAACGATATCGTGTTGCTGGCGGGAAAGGGACATGAGACCTATCAGCACATTCAAGGGGGACTGATCCCCTTCGACGACAGGGAAGTCGTGAAGGAGGTCCATTGATTAACCTGTCAGTGGCTGAAGTCGCAGATGTCCTGGGAGCGAAAATCGATGGGGCTAGGACTTTACCAGCCAGTCTGGCCTTTCCCGCGGTTTCGATTGACAGTCGTACGATTCGAAAGGGTGAGTGTTTCGTTGCATTCGGCGGCAAACGCTTCAATGGGCACGAATTTGTGGAGGAGGCCCTCGAGAAAGGAGCTTCGACAGTCATTCTTTCTCAGCCCCCACCCTGTCCTGAAAACTGGGAAGATCGGCTCTTCTTGAAGGTGAGCGATACCGAGGCAGCGCTGCAAACCCTGGCCCATTATCTGCGTCAAAGATGGGGGAAATCACTGGTTGCCATATCAGGAAGTGTGGGGAAAACAACCACAAGAGAGTTTTCGGCGACGCTTCTGGGGCGTCGTTTCAAGGTGGTTCAATCACCAGGAAACTTGAACAATGAAGTGGGAGTGCCTCTCTCGTTGTTGCAGATTTCCGATGAAGACGAGATGGCGATTCTGGAGTTGGGGATGAGTCATCCGGGGGAACTGCGAGTTTTAGCGCGAGTCTGTGCTCCCAATGCAGCCATCTTGACCAATGTGGCTTCAGTACACACAGAATTCTTTGCGGACCTGGATGGAATCGCCTCAGCAAAGGGAGAAATTCTGGAGGGACTGTCTCCTGACGGCAGGTTCTTTTTTAATGCGGATGATCCCAGGTTGTGTGCTCTGGCGTCGAACTATTCAGGAGAGAAAGTTTCTTTCAGCCTCGACCAGCCGTCCGACGTCAGAATTTCAAACTATGGTTTCGAGAACCTCGGCTCGATGAGTTTCGACCTTGAGCTGAAGGGAAGTCCTCTCAGGGCCAGCGCTCCTCTTGTAGGCAGGCATTTTCTTTACAACATCGCCGCAGCCGTTGCGGTAGCCACTGAGTTTGGTGTTTCTACCGACGAAATCATTGAGGGGATCTCCTGTTTAAAGGTTCCCTCCATGAGAGGTGAGATCCTTCGTTTCAACCAAGGAAACGAGGATCCCATTACCGTTTGGGATGATTCGTATAACTCCAGTCCTATGGCCTTGAACATGGTATTGGAGACGGTCGGGGAATTGAGCGGATTCCGACGTAAAATCCTGGCACTGGGAGAAATGTTGGAACTGGGCCCAAACTCTCCTCAGCTCCATCTTGAGGCCGGTCATGCGGTCGCTCGGTGTGGTGCCGACAGACTGGTTACGGTTGGTCAGGGAGGGATATCCATTGGCCAGGGAGCCGAGGCGAAGGGCTTTCCCAGCGAGAAGATCGTTCATTTTGAAAGCTCCCGGGAAGCCGCCGAGTTTTTGGCCGATCAACTGGCTCCCGGAGAATTTCTTCTAGTAAAAGGTTCGCGTGGGGTCGGCATGGATCGAGTCATCCGTAGGCTTGAGAAGAGAGGCGAGAATTGATCTATTACCTGGTTTATTCTTTCATCGATCAGTATCCGGTTCTTAACGTGGCGCGTTACATCACCTTTCGCACCGCTTATGCTTCTTTGACCGCTCTCATGCTCAGCTTGCTCCTGGGGCCTTTTGTGATTGCCAAACTGCGTCAATTTCAGGTCGGGCAGTATATTCAGGAGGAGGCCCCTCCCAATCACCAGGGCAAGATGGGAACTCCCACCATGGGAGGAGTCCTCATCGTCATCAGTGTGCTTATTCCCACTCTCCTCTGGGCGGATCTCACCAATCTCTACGTATGGGTGGCCCTGGTGTCCATGCTTCTTTTCGCGATGGTGGGCTTCCTTGACGACTATCTGAAAGTGGTCAACCGCAAGTCGCAGGGGCTGCGGGTCGTGCAAAAACTGGTCCTGCAGGGTCTGATTGGTCTGGGCATTGCCTTTGCTCTGATTCTTTTAGAGGACAGTAATCTTTACAGTGGATCACTGAGTGTGCCCTTCTTCAAACGATTCACCCCCGACATGGATCTGGTGATCTTGGGGGTCTCGACCTTCATACCGCTGATTCTCTTTACTCTTCTGGTCATCATCGGCAGTAGTAATGCCGTGAATCTGACTGACGGTCTGGATGGACTGGCATCCGGTTTGGTGATTATCGCGGCTTCGGCACTCACGGTTCTAACCTATGTGACGGGTCACGCCGATTTCGCCACCTATCTGGATCTGATCAAGAATACCTATGCCAGTGAGTTGACAATCTTTTGTGGTGCCATGGTGGGCGCGACGATGGGGTTTCTCTGGTACAACAGTTTCCCCGCCCAGATCTTCATGGGTGATGTCGGATCCATTTCCCTGGGAGGAGCAATCGGAACGGTGGCTGTTCTGATCAAACAAGAACTGCTGTTGCTGTTTATTGGAGGAATTTTCGTTTTGGAGGCACTCTCGGTCATCGTGCAGGTGATTTCCTTCAAAGTGTGGGGAAAGAGGGTCCTTCTGATGGCCCCTGTCCACCATCACTTTGAGTTAATGGGTTGGAAAGAGACCAAGGTGGTGGTGCGCTTTTGGATTTTGGGACTGGTATTTGCTCTGTTCAGTCTCACCACCTTGAAGCTGCGATAGATCGGCGATGCAAGTCAAAGGGAAAAAGGTTCTGGTGGTTGGATTGGCGCGCAGCGGACTTGCAGCAGCAAATTTCCTGCTTGGATGCGGCGCTCAGGTCACGATCACGGATCGCAAGAGGCGAGAGCAATTGAAAGATTCCATGGCTCAGCTGGAGCAGCCCGTCCAGTTCTCGTTAGGTGGCCACCGGTTGGAGGATTTTCTGCAAGCTGACTTCATCGTTCTCAGTCCTGGTGTGCCCTCCGATTTGCCTGAGTTGCTCGATGCCTCCCGGAGAGGTGTCCCCATCTACAGCGAGATAGAGTTGGCGTATCGCTTTTTGAAGGGGCGCGTGATTGGAGTTACCGGGTCCAACGGGAAGACGACCACCACCACACTGATTGGTAAGTTGCTGGCAACGGCCGGCCTGGAATGTGTGGTAGCTGGCAACATTGGGACCCCCCTCATTCAGTGTCTGGGACCTCCAGCCACGGCCGCTTCCTCGTCCACCACCTATGTTGTGGAACTCTCTTCTTTTCAACTGGAGAACATCGAAAAATTCAAATGTGATGTCGCATTGATGCTCAATGTCAGTCCTGGACACCAGGATCGTTATCCGGACTTCAAGGATTATCTCAAGGCGAAGGAACGAATATTTCTCAACCAATCAGAGGAACACTGCGCAGTCCTGAACGCGGATGATCCCCATACCTTGAAGATGGCTGCCGACCGCCGGGCCTCAGCATTTCTGTTCAGCCGAAAGCAGACTCTCGAGCAGGGAGTGTTCCTTGACCAGCAAAGGATTCAAATTGCCTGGAAGGGTGAGAGGCATGACCTCATGCCGGTTGGAGCCGTACGGCTTCGCGGTGGCCACAATCTAGAAAATATCCTGGCTGCGACTGCGGCTGGATTCCTTTCCGGAGTTGATCAGGAGGCGATGGCAGAGACTTTTAGTACCTTTGAGGGGGTGGAGCACCGTCTGGAACGTGTTCGAGCCGTTGGGGGAATCACTTTTTACAACGATTCCAAGGCGACCAATGCAGAGTCCACGTTACAGGCCCTGAAAGCCTTTGATGAGGCACTCATCGTCATCATGGGAGGCCTGGACAAGGGATCGGATTTCAGCATTCTGGTTCCCCTGATGAAAGAGAAAGTGAAGCAGTTGATTTTGCTGGGTGTGGCCGGTGACATGATCGAAGGCATTCTGGGGAAGAGCGTTTCCACGATTCGAGCCCAGGATCTGCCACAGGCCGTTGAATTGGCTCATCAAGAGGCTGCCCCAGGCGATGTGATTGTGCTCTCCCCGGGTTGTGCCAGTTTTGACATGTTTGAGGACTTCGAACACAGGGGACAGGTTTTCAAAGAAGCGGTCACGGCGCTGTGCCCATGAACAGAAGCGTGGAGACGAAAACATGAGAGGGAAGATTCCTTATGATCAAGGGATAATCGCAGTGGTTTTGGCTCTGGTGGGATTCGGGCTCATCATGGTGTTCAGCACGTCCACCGTGGTCTCGGGCGAATTGTATGGATCGCAGAGCTGGATATTCATTCGCCAATTGTTGCTGGTCATGGTCAGTCTTGTGGGCCTGATGGTAACGATGAGAATCGACTACCACTGTTACCAGCGGCGGCAGGTCGTATACATGGGACTGCTGGCGAGTGGGGCACTGTTGGTGTATGTGTTGTTTGCGCCGGTTTCCGGTGGCGTTCAGCGTTGGATCCGGTTGGGCCCTACCAGTTTTCAACCCTCGGAGCTGGCCAAATTGGCGGTGATTCTTTTCACTGCGTTTTATCTGGTCAATCGAAAAGACGTGCTGCACTCCCTCTGGCGGGGACTGTTGCCCTATCTGGCCATTGTGGGAGCCGTAATTCTCCTGGTGTTGGCCGAGCCTGATCTGGGTACCGCCGCCAGCATCGTCCTGTCTTCCACCCTGCTCCTCTATCTGGGAGGCCTGCGTTTACGCTACTTTTTCGGACTGACCTTGATGGCCGCACCTGTTCTCTATTTGTTGGTGGTACGTGTCCCTTACCGAATGAATCGCATCCTGGCCTTTATTGATCCCGAGAAAGACCCCTTTGGAATCGGCTATCAGATCCGTCAAAGCCTGATTGCCGTTGGGTCTGGAGGGTGGAACGGTGTGGGATATGCTCAGGGGAAACAAAAACTGTTCTTTCTGCCCGAGCCACACACGGATTTTATTTATGCCGTGGTGGGCGAGGAATTAGGTTTCTTAGGGTGTGTCGCCCTGATCTTTCTGTTTTCACTCCTCTTTTGGAGAGGCGCCCGTATTGCCATGCGTGCGGACACGCCTTTCGGGACCTACCTGGGATTGGGCATTGTGTGCATGATTGTTTTTCAGGCCTTCATCAACATGAGCATGGTGATCAGTCTCTTGCCCACCAAGGGACTTCCTCTTCCTTTTGTCTCTGTCGGTGGATCATCAATGATCATCACCATGGCGGCAGTGGGGATTCTGCTGAATATTTCAAGCCAGGGTTCCGGTTGGGTTGTCCCAAAAACTGATCATGCTTGAGCGTGTTCTTTTTGCAGGAGGCGGGACGGGAGGTCATATTTTTATGGCTGTGGCACTGGCCGAGGAAATGAAACGCCGCGAGCCTCACATCGAAGTGCTCTTTGTGGGCACCCACAAAGGCCTTGAAGAGAAGATACTGCCGGCTTTGGGTTTTCCGTTTGAGACCATCAAGATCGGAGGATTGAAAGGAGTGGGGCTGATTCAGATGATTCGAACCCTGGTGCAGCTGCCCGGGAGCCTGGCTGCGTCTCGAAAAATCGTCAGAAGCTTCCTGCCTTCCATCATCGTGGGACTGGGGGGATACTCCTCAGGTCCCGTAATACTGGCGGGAAGAGGCATGGGATGTCCTCTGATCCTGATTGAACCCAATGTTTATCCCGGTTTCACAAATCGAATCTTGAGACGCTGGGCGGATGGGGTGGCAGTGGCGTTTGAGGTGACTGCCAAGTGGTTTCGAGAGAAGGCACGGGTGACTGGAATTCCCGTTCGTCGGGAATTTTTCGATGTGAGTCCTGATATTCTGGCGAGCGACAGACTTCGTCTGCTGGTATTTGGCGGCAGCCAGGGGAGCCGGCCCATTAACCGGATGGTATGTGAGGCCCTTCCGTTTTTGCCCTTCGACAAGATCACCGTGGTTCATCAGACAGGTTCGGATGACTACGTTTCTGTTCAGGAGCGATATGCAGAAGCGGGTGTGGAGGCAGAAGTAATTGATTTCATTCAAGATATGCCCACCTACATGGCCCATTCAGATGTCATCCTTTCAAGGGCAGGTGCTTCTACCATTGCCGAGATTTCCGCAGCAGGGCGGCCCTCGATTCTCGTTCCCTTGCCCCAGGCGGCTGATGATCATCAGCGCAAAAATGCTGCCGTCTTGGTGGAAAGTCAGGCCGCTGTGGCCCTGGAGCAGGAGGAGACGACGGGGCAGGAACTGGCCAGGGTTCTGGTCAAACTGGCCGATGACCCCGATCGTTTGGGGCAAATGGCTCGAGCCAGCAGGATGCTGGCTCAGCGGGACAGTCGTCAAAAGATCATCGAGTTCATGGAAGAATTGACCGATGCCCGATAATCGGATGACCGAGGCCACAAGAGTGCATTTTGTCGGTATCGGAGGAATCGGAATGAGCGGGTTGGCCGAGATTCTTCTCTCGATTGGGCATCAGGTATCCGGATCGGACTTGCAGGAGAGTCCACTGCTCGAAGGGCTGCGCCGGCAGGGAGCTCAAATTTTTATTGGGCACGACGCAGATAATCTCGGGACTGTCGATCGGGTCGTCTACTCAAGTGCTGTGTCCGAAGAGAACTCCGAATTGGCCAAGGCTCGGAGTCTCCATCTGGACATCCTTTCGCGAGGGGAATTGTTGGCAGATTTGATGGACTCGCAAAAGGGGATCAGCGTTGCCGGAACCCACGGAAAAACCACTACCACTGCCATGATTGGCCTGTGCCTGATGGAGGCAGGATTGGATCCCACCATCGTTGTGGGTGCTCGATTCGAGGCCATGAAAAGCAATGCACGATTGGGTCAAGGGGAGTGGTTTGTCGCAGAGGCCGATGAGAGCGACCGCAGTTTCCTCAAACTGTCGCCCTTTTGTGCCGTTGTGACCAATATTGATCAGGATCATATGGATGAATACCACGATCTGGCTGATTTGCAAGGGGCATTTGTTGAGCACCTGAACCGAATCCAGACGGACGGTCTGGTGGTGGCCTGTGCCGATGACGCCGGGGTGGCGGCAATCCTGAAAAAACTTCACCTCCGGGTGGTAACCTACGGGCTAGAGTCAGGGGCTGATATCTGTGCCAGGCGGTTGGAGTTGGAGTGGCGTCAGTCGAGCTATGACTGTTATGAGGGCGACCACCACTTGGGCCGCATCCGTTTGGGTGTCCCGGGGCACCATAACGTGCTGAATTCTCTGGCGGCTGTGGCCGTCGCCCGGCAGTTGGAGGTGCCCTTTGAAACCATACAAAGCTCACTGGCAGCCTTCCAGGGAGTCGAGCGACGGTTCCAGTGGAAGGGAGAAAAACAGAATGTGTGGGTTGTCGATGACTACGGGCATCACCCCGTTGAAATTCGGGCAACTCTGAAGGCATGCAAGACGGGGGGGCGCCGGATCGTCGCCGTTTTTCAGCCTCATCGCTATACCCGCACCCAATACGTGATGAAGGAGTTGAGCCAGTGTTTCCCGGATGCCGATGTCCTCTACCTCATGGATATTTATCCGGCTGGAGAGGAGCCCATTGAAGGTGTGACCTCCGAGCATCTGGCTGCCGAGATTGGTCGGCAACAGTCCGTCCATTACCACCCTGATCGGGAGGGACTTTTGGCAAGACTCAAAGAGGAAACCCGAGCCGGGGATCTGTTGATCACCTTGGGAGCTGGGGATGTCTGGAAAATTGGAGAGGCGTTTCTTGAAAAAGAAAACTTATAACGCTCAAACCGTGGTGAAACAGTTGGCCTTGATGGTCGGCCGGGTGGCTCTACTGGGGTTGTTGGTGTTGGTGGGAACGTGGGTTCTTGATCACTCGTGGCATTCAACGGAAGTCGTGGAACTCTTTACGCTGGAGGAGATCCGCTATCAGGGGCTCACCCAGCTCAACCGGGATGAGCTGGATCTACTGATATATCCAAGCGTTTCCTCCGACCTGCTGGTGATGGACCTGGACAGGGTTCGGGCTCTGGTTGAATCAGAATCGTGGGTGAAGGAGGCAACCGTTCGCAGGAAACTTCCAGATGGCCTCTTTATTCATGTCACGGAACGTGAGGCCGTCGCTGTGGCAGCCATCGATACTGAGCTCTACGTGGTCGATCAGGAGGGTGTGATTCTGGATCGCCCCAGTTCACAGCACCTCTCTCTGGATCGTCCCATCGTGAAGGGACTGAAGAGTGAGGCTCGAGAGAACGCTCGCGAGGAAAATGCCGCCCGAATGGGAACCTATCTCAAGGTTTTGATGGAATTGACTCTTTACAACCCGTCCATCTCTGAGATCGATGTCTCCACTCCCCGATCCGTGGCCGTGATTCCAGAAGGCGATCCAGTTCCGGTTTACCTTGGGGACAAGGATTTTCTGGCGCGTTACGAAACCTTCATCTCGCAGAGGGACCTCTACGATCGTTTGAAGGCGGAATACGGCATCATCGAGTCTGTCGATGTGACCTATGACAACAAGATTATCTTCCATACTCCCCGGGGCAAAGAAGAGACAGTGACCACACCAGCCGATGATCGGTCTTGAATGATGGGGAAGAAACGATTTATAGCCGGAATCGACGTGGGGACGACCAAGATTTGCACCACCTGTGCCCAGTCGGAGAACGGAAACACGGAGATTCTGGGCACGGGGTGGGCTTCATCCAGAGGATTGAAAAAAGGGATAGTGGTCAATCTCTCGGAAACGGTGGAAAGCGTCAGGATATCTCTGGAAGAGGCGGAAAAGCATGCGCAGACCTCGATTGAGTCTGCTTACGTCAGCATTGGTGGCGCCTACCTTCGTGGCATCAACAGTGAGGGAGAGACCGAGGTGCGCAGTAGAAATGGCGAGATCACCCCGGAAGATGTCACGCGTGCCGTAACAGCGGCCACCTCAGCGGACATTGGTGAGGACTACCAGGTGATCCACATTCTCACCCGTGATTTCACGGTAGACGGACATAGTGGCGTCGTCAATCCGCTCGGAATGAATGGTAAACATCTGTCAGTGGCACTGCACCTGGTTCTCAACGCCACGGCGGTGGTGCAGAACATTGTCAATGCCATCAACAAGGCGGGGGTCCTGGTCAGCGGTGTGGTCATGCAGCAGTTGGCTTCCGCCGAAGCCGTTCTGAGCTCGGATGAGAAAGAACTGGGAACCGTTCTGGTTGACATTGGTGGGGGAACCACAGATCTCGCTTTTTACGGGCAGGGCAGTATCTTTCACTCGGAAGTCATCCCGGCAGGAGGGAATCTCATCACCAAAGATATCGCGATCGCCATCAAGGCTCCTCTCAGAGAAGCTGAGCAGCTCAAACGGACCGTCGGCAGCATTTTCCCCGAGAGCGTCCCCGCAGAGGAGCTCGTCGAGGTGAGCGAGGTCGGATCCGGGCAGCTCAGAACGACGTCGCGTCGGTACCTGTGCCAGATTATCCAGGCTCGGTGTGATGAAATTCTCAAGGCGGTGGCTGAGGCCATCGAGCAGGTTGGAGTTCAGAAAGAGCTGGTCATGGGAGTGGTGATTACCGGTGGAGGTTCCCTCCTGGATGGTGTCGTTGACCGTGCCGAAGAAATTCTGGAAATGCCGGTTCGAGTAGGATACCCCATTAATCTGGTCTCCCACGAACATTCTGCCTTTCACCCGGCCTATTCAACGTCTTTGGGTTTGCTCAAATACAACCAGGACGTCCAGGGCCAGATAGGCGTGGGCCGGGAGCCGGCCAGAGGCCCCCAACCCATTAATCGGGGAGAGCAAATGAAGAATTGGCTAATGGAGAAAATAGGATGAAGTCCGGAGGGTTGGTGCACATTCTCCTGAGTCGTCTGCTCCTCTCAGGACAGAGAGTGAAGGGATTGACGGGTATGGTCTAGCTAGGTGACGAAGGCGCCGACCTGACAAGGCCGCGACGAGAGCAACACGGCAGGCTCACTGAGGAGCAGGTCGGAGGGGCCCCCACGTACGAGTCGCGCAACCTCTTCAGGACGGAGGGTCTGGTCGCTGCAGCCAGGAGGTTTTTATGGGCAACTTACGAATCAAAATCGACGACAACAACGAAGACATCAAATTGGCTTTTGACGAAAGTCTGTTGGGAGCCTCTCTCAAGGTCGTAGGGGTCGGCGGTGGGGGCTGCAATGCCGTCAATCGAATGATTGAGGCAGGTATCGAAGGAGTCGAATTTATTGCTGCCAACACAGATGTACAGGCTCTTCGTCAGTCCCGTGCTTCGGTCAAGCTGCAACTCGGGGCCAAGCTGACCAAGGGGTTAGGTGCTGGCGCCAATCCCGAGATCGGTCGGCAGGCAGCCCTGGAGGATACTGAGAAAATCATAGAGTTGCTCGAAGGTGCTGATATGGTCTTTGTCACCGCCGGGCTGGGAGGCGGTACCGGTGGGGGGAGTGCCCCGATCATTTCCAGTCTCGCTTCTGAATTGGGTGCTCTGACGGTCGCTGTAGTGACCAAACCCTTCGATTTCGAGGGGAAAAAGCGAATGAATCAGGCCGAGCAGTCGCTGGTCGATTTGAAAGATGGGGCCGATACGGTTATTACCATTCCCAACCAACGGTTGCTGACGGCCGTTCCTCCCCAGATGTCTCTGGTCGATGCTTTCAAGTTTGCCGATGATGTTCTTCGGCAGGCCGTGCAAGGAATCAGTGATTTGATTACGGTTCCCGGAGTGATCAATCTTGACTTTGCCGATGTCAAGACGATTGTGACCGGAATGGGGATGGCGCTCATGGGGACGGGGGTTGCCGAGGGCGATGGCAGGGCTGAGACTGCGGCGAGAAAGGCTATCAACAGTCCGCTTCTCGAAGACAGTTCCATTCAGGGAGCTCGAGGTGTGCTGATCAATATTACGGGCAGTGAAAGCATGACCTTACATGAGGTCAGTGAGGCCAGCCGCATTATTCAGGAGGCAGCCCACGTGGATGCTAATATTATTTTCGGATCGGTCTTCGATGAGCAGATGGGCAACAAGGTGAAAATCACCGTGATCGCGACTGGATTTGAAGAGGAGCAGGCTCAGGGAGAGGCAGCGTCCTTAAGACCCCGTCTGACCAGCCTGAGGCAACCCCATCCAGAAACTCTTCCTCGAGAGGAAGCGACGTCTGAACTGGAGGTGCCGGCTTTCCTGCGTCAGAAGGCCATAGATTAGTCCGGTCAGTGTCTCACTGAATTTTCGCCAGTTCTTGCACCGCTGTTTCGATCACCTCGGATAACTCTACCCAGTTCTTGCTGTAAAATCCGGCATCGGCTTGAAGGGTCCGGTACTTTTTGAGGATCTGTTCCAACTTGTCCGCTTTGATTTGCAGGATTTTCAACTCTTCTTCATTCATAGTTGCCGAGACTATAATTCCAAAGCGAGCAATCAGGCAATGCCCAATTGAAGCTCCAAGCAGTTATAATTAGTTTTCTATGGGGCAGAAAAAATGACAATTGACGAACAGATAGAGTATTTACTGAAAGGTGCTATCGAGGTCATCAGTAAAGAAGAGCTTTCTCAGAAGCTCAAACAGTCCGCAGAGACGGGGCAAGCGCTGACGGTTAAGGTAGGCTTTGATCCGACCGCTCCCGACCTGCACATTGGGCATACGGTTTTGCTTCGTAAGATGAAGCACTTTCAAGATCTGGGCCATCGTGTCATTTTCCTCATTGGTGATTTTACGGGCCGTATTGGAGATCCGAGCGGACGGAATAAAACTCGACCTCCCCTGACTCATGAAGAGGTTCTGGAGAATGCAGAAACCTACAAAGAACAGGTGTTCAAGATTCTTGATCCGGAGAAGACGGTCGTCGAATTCAACAATCGATGGTTGGGGGCCCTGTCCTCGGAGGAGTGGATTCATCTGTGTGGGAAGTACACGGTGGCTCGGATGCTGGAACGCGATGATTTTGACAAGCGAATCAAATCTCAACAGCCTGTCTCCATACACGAATTACTGTATCCTCTGGCCCAGGCCTATGACAGTGTTTTTCTGAAAGCAGACGTTGAGCTGGGTGGAACCGATCAAAAGTTCAATCTTTTGGTGGGCCGCGACATCCAGAGGGAATTTGGACAACCGCCCCAGGTTGTGTTGACAACCCCCTTACTTGAGGGGTTGGACGGGGTGGACAAGATGAGCAAATCCCTGGGGAACCACATTGGAATCAACGAACCTCCCCAGGAAATCTATGGCAAGGTCATGTCTGCGAGTGATCAGCAGATGTGGCACTACTATCAGCTGCTGACCGATCTGTCCCAGGACCAGGTTCAAACGTTGAAATCGAAGGTGGAGTCAGGATCGCTTCATCCGATGCAGGCCAAGGCCGATCTGGCATTTGGAATGGTCACTGACTTTTACTCCGAGGCCGATGCTCGTGAGGCACAGGAGTACTTTGCCCGAGTCTTTCAAAACAGAGAGCAACCCGAAGACATGCCCACTTTTTCGGTCCGGTGTTCCGGGAAGCCGATTGGATTGGTAGACCTCATCGCCCAGGTCAATCTTGTGTCATCCAAGTCGGAGGTAAG
>JAZFRU010000102.1:0-4887 GCA_036445815.1 Acidobacteriota bacterium
GTGAGACAATAGCAGACGCAACAGAGTCGTGATCACGGGGGTTTACGATAAGCCCGCTCTCTTTATCGGCTATTGCTTCAGGGACGCCGCCTTCGTCTGACCAGAATCGGATGTTGTTTAATGGCACCGTCAAACTGCCTGCGATTGATGGCTCCGCGGTACAGCCAGGTCCGTGTTGTGGCCGGCCGATTCTGAGGATTATCCTGGAGATCCACTGAAATCCACTGCCCATCGGGAATCTGCTGGACCTGGATGGCATTCAGGATGGCGTCTCTCACCTTCACGGCCGTGGCTTCCGCCGAGGTCCCTGACATGACTTTGAGGTTGATGCTGTCATCCGTTAATCCATTTTGAGGACCAAAGACTCGGGCCGCCGTCCCGAAAATATGGTAGTGGGTTTGAATCACACCGGGAAGACCGGTTCTCCCGCCCACGTCAACAATACGAGTGTTGGAACCACTCAGGGCCCGCATCTCCTGCTCGGTCCCCAGAGCCATGATCTTCTTGCCCTTGATGGCCATGGCCTGCACGATGCGACCGGTGGTATTGGGAGTAGTGCTGCGATCCTCCATGGAAACAATCTTCCCATTGATTAGAACCAGGTCGGCATAGCCCTGCTGAGCGACCAGACCGGTAACCTGCTGGGCCGCGATCGGACTTAACACCATTAACGAAAGCAGAGACAGGGTAAGAAATATTCTTTTCATTAAAACTCTCCTTGACGACTAGCGATCGATTATCCAAAACAATGAGCCATTCGCGACATCCGCGACCTTCACTCAAACTGCTGGGAGGGCCTGCTGACCTGTTCGATTTCGATGAGGACCCTCAGAAGTTTTTCGGGCCTTAGCCCGCCTCCCCCCTTCTTGAGCGGTCCATGTCCGCCACTTATTCTGGGAGTCTACGGGCGAGGTGTCAACCACAACCTTCAGCCGCCTTCCTTGATCGTATGAACGCACCGGTGCGTTCGCCGAGATACAAGATGGTGCACCCGGTCAACTGCCTCCGTTATTTCCCTCCCAACGACCTCCTTTTGGACTTGAAGATTCCGGATCAATCTCCTAGACTCGTCGATAAGTCATGTCAGTGGTAAATTCAATTTTGATAAGGGGGTAATTCATGTCCAGAGCTCTGTCCATTATCCTGGTACTCACTCTTCACGTTTCCCTGGCCTGGTCTCAGGTCACCACGGGAACCATATTCGGGACCGTCAGCGATGAGAGCGGCGGCGTCCTGCCCGGGGTCGAGATCACGCTGACCAACACCGACACGGGAGTCTCCCGGACCGTCATCACCGGTGATGATGGCAAATACAGAGCTCCTAGCTTGACGCTGGGCAACTGGGAGGTCCAGGCTGTGCTGGCCGGCTTCCAGACGAGTGTGCGTAGTGGTCTTCAGCTCACGGTGGGAAGAGAGGCCGTGGTGGACTTCGCCCTCGGCATCGGCGAGATAACGGAACGGGTAATCGTCCAGGGAGAGGCTTCCCTGGTGGAGACCACCTCTCCCACATTGACAGCACTGGTGGACGACAAGAAAATTCGAGATCTGCCGCTCAACGGACGAAGTTTTACCCAGTTGGCCCTTTTGCAGATGGGTATCGGGGCTCCCAAGACTGCCCCCAACAACCAAACCGGCAACACCGGTCAAAAGATCTCCGTTTCCGGAACCCGCACCACCGAGACCGCCTTTTTGATGGACGGCGTGGATATGCGCGGCAACCGGAACACCACCCCCACCAGCGAGGCGGGAATCTTGATGGGAGTGGATACGGTTCGCGAATTCTCGGTGGTCAGCGGCATCGCCGGTGCCGAGTACGGAGGTTTTACAGGCGGAGTCATCAACATCGTTTCACGCTCCGGTACCAATCAGTTTCATGGTACGATCTTCGAGTTTCACCGCAATAAGTCGCTGGATGCGGCCAACTTCTTCGACAACAAAAATAACCGTGAAAAGCCGCCTTTTATCCGCAATCAATTCGGGTTCACGGCCGGTGGCCCGATCGCCAAAGACCGGACCTTTATTTTCGGCAGCTACGAGGGCCTGCGGGACCGCACCTCGAGCACGTTAACCTCAGCCGTGCCTAATGAAAGAATGCACCAGGGATTTTTGCCTCTTAGTGTGGCACCCAACTGCCCGGATGTGCGGGGCAATGAGTGCTTCCTGGGAGTGGATCCCGCAGTCCAGCCCTATCTGGATACTTATCCCCTGCCCAACAGTCCGGTACCCATCGGCGGTGGTCGAGGCTTCCATGTTTTCACGGACAGCAAACCCACCGACGTGAACTTTTACATGACCCGTTTTGATCATACCTTCTCGGAATCCGATTCCATGTACGTGCGCTACACTCTGGATCAAAGTGGAACCGATGTGTCGGAAGCGCTGCCCGTATGGAGGGTGAACCGGGACAGCAGGAACCAATATGCGGCGATCGGCTATACCAAGGTGCTCTCCAGCTCCCTCATCAATGAATTTCGCGTTGGATACAATCGCACCAACGCCGCCACCGTCGATGAGGAAGCGACGTCGGTCGACCCTGCTTTGAAGTTCAACCCGAACTATCTCAGTCAGGGCAACATTGGTTTTAGATTTAACATCTCCGAATGGGGGCCCAGTATCTTTCGCGGACTCCTGATTTCCCTGAATCGATTCGAGTACTCCGATAGCCTTTCCTACAACCGGGGCCGACACTCACTCAAGTTTGGAGGTCAATTCGTACGCCTGCAGTTCAACGTCTTCAGTCAGATTCGCTCCCGCGGAAATTACACCTTCAACAACCTGGCTAGTTTTTTGACAAACAGTCCCTTCCTCTTCGGCGGCCAGACCACGCCCCCCTTCACCCTGGGAATCCGGGAGAGCATCTTCTCCGCCTATTTCCAGGACAACTTTCAGTTCAGGCCAAACTTCACCATTAATCTGGGTGTTCGCTATGAGGGCCATACCAATCCCACCGAAGTGGCCGGACGGACGGGCAACCTGGATGATTTCAGCGGCTCCACACTGCGAACAGGCGGAGGGATGCTGGGACGAAACCCGTCCCGGAAGAATTTTGCCCCCCGGATCGGATTTGCCTGGGACATCACCGGAGACGGAAAGACCTCCCTGCGGGGCGGCTACGGGATTTTCTTCGATTTGTTTGACTCCACCACCTGGGTGGGGTCCCCTCAACAGAATGCACCGTTTAACGTGTTCGTCAACAAGAGGTTTCCCAGCTTTCCCGACCCCTTCGGTCCAGACGGCCCTGACCCAAGCCTTCCGAGTAGGCCCAATCTTTGGACGTACGGCACACTCGATCAACCCTATATTCAACAGTGGAACCTGACGCTGCAGCGGGAACTCATGCCCATGACGGTTTTGACCATGTCCTATAATGGAAGTCGCGGCGTCAGCTTGATGCGCTCAGTCAACTCCAACACCCGAGTCCCCACCATCCAGGATGGAAGGATCGTCTTTGACGAGAACGCTCCACTGCGCAACCCCAACTTCGACGTCATGAACTCCTACCGCACCGACACCGATTCCTACTACCACGGCTTTCGGCTTGGTGTAAACCGACGCTTCAGCCAGAATTTTCAATTTCAAACCTCCTATACTTGGAGCCATGCCATCGATGACACCTCCAACGCAGGGCCCTTTGACGGCGCGGGAGGAAGCTCGGATAACCTGCAAGACTTCCCTGACGCAGGCCGAGCCAACTCCAATATGGATCTGCGCAATGTCTTTACGGCTAATGTCACCTACGCGCTGCCGGGACAAAATATCCAGAGCGCAGCGGGTAAAATTTTGGGTGGCTGGCTGGTAAGTGGGATTCTCAATCTGGCCGATGGATCGCCTTACAACAATGTCATGACCTTCTCCCAAGCCAAAACCGGTTTAGCCGGTATAATTTGGGAGCGGCCCGACCTGAGACCTGGAGCCGACAACAATCCCGTGAACGGCGACGGCAGGGACCCTGACGCCTATTTCACGAGGGGCTCCTTCGTCCTGCAGGAGCCCGGGATTTGGGGTAATCTGGGACGCAACACCATGGTCTTGGGAGGATTCGCCACCTTTGACCTTTCTCTTCAGAAGGACACTCCGATCGCGGGAGAAAATGTGAAGCTCCAGTTTCGGGCTGAGTTTTTTAACCTCTTGAATCGGGCCAACTGGGGCCCTCCCGGCAGAACATCCTTTGCTAGCTCTTTCACCCGAGATCCCAACTGCGGCATCAACACAGCTTCAGGAGTCCCTTGTTCAGAGATTGCAGAATCCGGCAGTTTCGGCAGGATCACCACCACCTCCGGAAGCAACCGGCAGATCCAGTTCGCCTTGAAGTTGTTGTTTTAGTCGGGAATACAAACGCATCAAGTCCCCTCCGGGAGCGAACACTCCCGGAGGGGGCTTGGGTAGCCATTCAGAGAGCGGCTGCTACATTCATAACTAGAAAATCCAGATTTCTTGCCATCTAGGTAGTCCGGGTGATGCGTGGATTCTCGTCACGAAGCGGCGAAGGCGCCGGCCTGACAAGGCGCGGGAAGGGAGATCACCACAGGCGTACTGAAAAGTACGTCGAGGAGATCGACCGACCGGAACACAGTCAGGACGGATGCTCTTGACGCTGCAGTAGAGAACTCACGCATCATCCGGACTAAAAATACTTCCAGCCCCTCACCGTCTGACCGGGAACCCTCAACGGAAGCCTCTGGTCGCCGCCGGTGTCCTTGTTGATGGCCGTCAAGGTTTTCTCTGCCGTCTCGACCACCTCTCGTTCGTCCCAGATCTGACACTCTCGATTTCGCATCAGGAACTTCCCGGCCACCATGACCGAGTCCACCATGTCGCTCTCACCCGACCAGACCAAATCGGAGATGATGCGCCGGCCTTCAGCATTGGGTCTCAGATAGGGACGAC
>JAZFRU010000103.1:0-2212 GCA_036445815.1 Acidobacteriota bacterium
AAGCGCCTCCCTCTGAAAGTCCTGTAGCGGAATTCTGACTGGTTATTCTTATAGAGACCGGGAGGAATGAGTAGCTTTCCCCGCAAAAGAAAGGGCTGGGTAATGTTCTCCAGATTCTTACCGAAAACCATCATCATGCGGTCTCCGCTTTCCCATTCGACACCGAGATTCAACTGCTGGTCCCGGGTCTCCAGATCTCCCGCCTGATTGGTGATGTAGGAAACCAGAGCACCCAGGGTGGTTCGTCGAATCAACTCCCATTCAGGTCTTGGGTGAATGCTGACCTCTCCAAGGCCTTGCTTCATATCTATTCGAGGCACAAAACCCATCTCCGCTTCAAAGTTTCGCTGAATCACCTGGTATTCAGCGTTGGCGTTAAAAAAGTCGCTTTCCCAGGAGAGCTTGAAAGGACGGCCAGACCAGGTGTCCTCCGTCACACCGGAACTCCAGGACTGAACCAGGAAAGATCTCAGATTGAGATGGTCGAAGAAAACGAGCTCCGAGTCCACGGCAGCCGTCCGGTTGTAGTCGCTGCTTCCACCCGACTGCAGATTGGTCACCATAGCGCCTACGAAGGATCTCCCGAAGATTCGTTTGACGCGACCGACTGTGTAATTGCGTCTCGGGTCTGGATCAGACTCCTGGGTCTGGGCATTGAGCAAACCCAGTTCAAAGTTTCCCGCTCTTCCGGTCAGACGCCCGCCGAAAAGGATAGGGACCTCTTCCCCTTCCTCGGTCAGACCGATCCGCCGGGAATGAAACAGCCTCAACTCCGGCACATCACCACCAGGGCCAAAGTCAAACACCCCGGCATCCTCCAAAAAGAACTCACGCTTTTCGGGAAAAAAGAGGGGAAAGCGGGTGAGATTGATCTGAGGATCGTCCACTTCCGTTTCGGCAAAGTCCGGATTCACCGTGAGATCCAAAGTCAGGTTGGGAGAGAGACGATACTTGAAGACTTCCAATCCAACGGCGGATTCGTTGTGGGTTGAAGCGCTGCCAAGCTCGGGAAGACTCCGTCTCAGACCCAGAAGCACGTACGGTTTGAGTCTGTAGGTGAACCCTCTGGGGATCTGCCGCAAGCCCTCCAGATGACCCGCCTGGGAGACCTGCTCAAAGATAAAATCTTGCCGATAGTTGCTCCACGCCACTTCCTCATTCTTTCGTTTGATATTTCTTCGGAAATCGATTCCCCACACCTGTTCTTCTGCAGAGGGCATGCGGAGAACGCCGAAGGGGATACGCACCTCGACCACCCAACCCTCTTCCCCAATGGTTACAGCCACCTCCCAGCGTTCATCCCATTCGGGGGAGGTTCGGCGCCCTTCATCCGTAATCCAGGAGTCGAAGCGTGCACCCAAAGGATTCATCTCAAACAAAAAAGCGTTGCGACGGCTGTGGAAGGTATCCAATATGATGGAGAATTTGTCGTCAAACTCCAGATCGGCGTCGCGAGCTCTCTGGGTTGCAGTGATCCGATCCGGTTGGGAGTCATAACAGGTGACCCCAAAAAAGATGGCCGTATCGGAATAAATGACCCGCACTTCGGTCCGCTCCGTGGCCGGGGATCCCTCGTCAGGGTTGCGTTGACGAAACTGCCCGACCGGTGAAGCTTCCTGCCAGACCGGTTCATCGAGAACACCATCCAGAACCGGTTCCTGTTCGACCTGGACCGCCTGTACAGAAGGAGGATCGGCCTCCTGTGCAAGAACTGGACTCATCAAAAGAACAGCAACGGAGGCTTGTCTGGCCCGGATCATGAATAAACTCTTTACAGCAGCGAAGAAATCATCCGGCGTGCCCGCGTTGCACAAGCCGCAAGCGGGTGCCCCCGGCCTCCTGAACGTACCCGTAGGGGTCAGCCGGTGGCTGACCCGAACCGCCTGCGCGGCACATCTTTGCCAGTGTGGCTTTAGTTTTGCCATCCGAACTGTTCGGGCGAGCCACCGGCTCGCCCCTACGTCGCTTCCTAGCAAGAACCTATGCATAACCCGGGCTAGCCTGAACGAATCCTTGCAAATTAAATCCTACTGAAGATTTCGGGTTGAAGATTTCGAAGACCGAACTTCTTATCTGGCTCGCAGGAACTCCTGGGCCTCCTTTAAGGCGGGCCGGCGAGAGTCCCTTCTCGAGGAGACCTCCAACAGCTGCCGATAGTGGCGTTGTGCCTGAACCTCAAGGTTTGCTGCCCGGGCCGCACGAGCGGCTCCCA
>JAZFRU010000104.1:0-7357 GCA_036445815.1 Acidobacteriota bacterium
GAGCAGGGTGCGGATCCAAACGCAGCTGACAAAAAAGGAACAACCGCCTTGCACTACGCGGTTCAAAAAGGAATCTCATCCCTCACTCGGCTCGAGGAGTCCTACTATAATTCCTATTTGTACCGGCCCAATATGCTGATATTGGTGAAGGCTCTTCTGGATCAAGGGGCCGACCCGAACCCTCGACTCGTGGAGGCCGTTAGATTTACAGGCACCACTGTTCTGACCGACCTGGGAGGAGTGACTCCCTTTGTGCTGGCAGCCGCTGTCAACGATGTCAGCGTCATGCGCCTGCTGGCGGCCGGCGGTGCCGATCCGCTGACAATTACAGGGGATCACACAACCGCTCTGATGGTGGCGGCGGGTCTGGGTCGGACCTCGGACCGAACAGATGATGAAGAGGTAAGAACGGCCCTGGAATCCGTCAAACTGGCAGTGGAACTGGGCGCCGACGTCAACGCCACCAACGACAGGGGGCAGACCGCTCTGCAAGGCGCGGCACGCGTAGGATTGAACCCACTGATACAGTTCCTGGTGGATGAGGGAGCCGAGATAGACGTGAAGGACAATTTTGGGCAGACGGCCTTGAGCCTTGCGTCAGGCGTCATCCCGGCAACGGACCTCATGGCCAAGAACTGGAACCACAAACCCTTCGGTGTGCACGAAAGTTCGGCGAAGCTGCTTCGAGAATTGGGGGCCACCCCACTGCCTGTTGCAGAAACGGTCTACGCAGCGGGAAAGTAACCTACACGCCTGGGAGATCAAGCTGTCCGGTACTGTCGCCGAAGCTCTGAACGGGAACACCTGCCTTCTCCAGCATGCTCACGTACAGATTGGTCATCGGCGTTCCCTGCGGATACCGAATGTGACGCCCGCCCTGAATCTGGCCCGTTCCTCCGCCCGCGAGCAAAACGGGTAGATCGGTATGCAGATGCAGGTTACCGTCGCTCAGGCCGGAGCCATAAAGAATGATGGAATGATCCAGCAAGGAACCATCACCGTCTGGAGTCATCCGCATTCGGTCCAGAAAATAAGCGAACATTCGAGTGTGAAAGATGTCGATCTTGAGAATCTTGGCAATCCTCACGGGATCATTCAGATGGTGCGACAAGACATGGTACCCATCGGTGATGCCCAGCTCGCGGTAAACCTGCGGGCTTTGTGCACGGGCCATCATGAAGCTGGTGACCCGGGTCAGGTCCGACTGGTAGGCCAACACCTGCAAATCGAACATCAGCTTGGCATGCTCCTCAATGGTGGCCGGGATACCCGCCGGCCGGTCAAACGACGGCAGCTCCTGTGAACTTTGTTCCTCGGCCATCTGGATGCGCCGCTCGATGTCACGGACAGAATCGAGATACTCGGTGAGCTTGCTGCGGTCGCCGGGGCCGAGCTCCCTCAGGAGACGTGCGGTTTCCTGGGTCACCCAGTCGAGAATACTGCTATCTTCCTGGATTCGGGCGCGTCGCTGGGCGGGATCCGTGCTCTCACTGTCCCCGAACAGGCGTTCGAATACCGCGCGTGGGTGATTCTCCATCGGCACCGGGGTGGTGGGACTGCGCCAGCTCAGTGTGTTGGAGTAGGCGCAGCTAAAGCCCTGGTCGCATGCACCGAGGACTTCGGTGGTCTCCAGAGCCAGCTCGAGCGATGCCAACTGGGTGTACTTCCCCAGTTCCCTGGCAGCGATCTGGTCCACAGAAGTTCCCACCCGAATATCCAGGCCTTCCGTCTTGAGCGGGTGAACCCCTGTCAGGTAGGTGGCACTGCTGCGGGCATGGTCTCCTCCTCCTTCGCCGTCTATTGCAAGACCGGTCTTGTGATCGAGTCCGCTCAGTACCAGAAGCTGATCCCGAAAGGGAGCCAGCGGCTCCAGAATCGGAGTCATCTCAAAAGCAGCGCCTTCCGCGGACGGCGTCCATTTGTCCATGGTCATCCCGTTGGGACAAAAGAAGAATCCCAGGCGGGTTTTCGGGCTGGCTGCAGTGGAACGTATGGCTGTGGCCGCCGGAACCATGGCGTCCAAAAGTGGCAAGGCCAGGGCTGTACCCACTCCCCGCAGAAAGGTGCGGCGTGGGATGAATTTCTTGGTGATGATCATAACTCGGGTGACCTCCTCATCTGAAAGGGTACGCTCTTGATGATGCCCATAACGATGGACGACCAGCGGTAATCGGTGGGAGCGGCCTCCTGGACGATCTTGCGGACAGCCGGAGCATCGTAACTCTCTACCCCTCGTCCCAAGGCGTAAGTGAGCAACTTTTCCGTCACGGTCGTGACAAACTGCTGGCGGCGACTCACCAACAGTTCCCGAAGACCTGCCGGGCCCTCAAATCGAGTGCCGTCCGGGAGGACTCCTGAGGCATCAATCGGAGTGTTGGCTTCACTGGTCATTCGCCATTTACCGATGCCATCAAAATTCTCCAATGCGAAGCCCAGAGGGTCCATCACCATGTGGCAACTGGCGCAGACGGGATTGGCACGGTGCTGCTCCATCCGCTCACGCACGGAGAGGGCCTCACCATCCTGACCTCTGTCCTTCAGAGCGGGAACATTGGGCGGCGGCGGGGGGGGAGGCGTACCCAGGATATTCTCCAGCAACCACTTTCCGCGCAAAACGGGAGATGTCCTGTTTGCATACGACGTCACCGTCAAGATACTCCCCTGGCCCAGCAACCCTTTTCGGTGCTCATCGCCGAGGGTTACCCTTCGGAAGTGGTTGCCGTAGATATTGGGGATCTGATAATGACGGGCCAGACGTTCGTTGACGAACGTATAGTCTGCGGTCAATAAATCCATCACGCTGCGGTCTTCCAGCAGCATGCTTTCAAAGAAAAGCTCCGTCTCCCGCCGAAAGGCCTGGCGCAGATTTTCGTCAAAGCTTGGAAACACGGACTGTTCCGGGGTCACCAGAGGAACATTGCGCAAGTACAGCCACTGCCCGGCGAAGTTGTCGACCAGAGCCCGGGAGCGAGAGTCACTCAACAGACGTCTGACCTGTTCTTCCAGTCTGGCAGGATCCCTCAACTGACCGGCCTCGGCCGAGTCCAGAAGCTGATCATCAGGTATGCTGCTCCACAGAAAAAACGACAAACGGGAGGCCAGTTCCACCTCGCTGATCTGGTAGGCGGTATCGGGCGCGACATCAGCGGGATCCCGTACGATGCGAAACAGAAACTCCGGGGAGACCAGAATGGCTCGCAGCGCCATGCCGATTCCCGCTTCGAATCCCTGGCTGCTCTGGACCTCGCTGTAGAGGCCGAGCAAAGTCTGGATGTCTGCATCCGTGACGGGCCGCCGATAGGCGCGACGTGCCAGCGTGGAAAGAATCCGCTCGGCACAGGCTTTCCCATCGTCGCTGCCAATCGGTCGGCACAAAAAGATTCTGCGGCGACTCGGCGTGTCCCCCGGCCCTTTGGCGTCGTGGGGTCCACTGATGGTTACACGGTTCACGGAAAGAGGGTTGTCTCTCCAATATTTGGTCTCAATGCCTGCCAGACGTGGCTGAAAAATGCCTTCGGGAACTGTGGTTTCCTTTACGAACGTGACGCCAACCGTTCTCGTACCCGCGTCTGCCGAGAAACGCACTTCTAACCCGCTGTCACCCCTGCGCTGGTATTCCACCGGGTCCTTCTGCGCATCGGATCCCGGCGTGTCCTGCTCCCCACCGATCTTGAACAGCTTGATTCTCTCGCCATCCAGGCGGACATCGAGCTGGTGAGGTTGGTCGATGCCCAGGATCTGTTCTCCGCTGTAGTCTCTCCTGAGGCGAATCTTGATCCAATAATCGCCGTCCAGGGGAAAGGAATGCCGAACGGCCAATCCGCCACGCGAACCGAAGGGGAGACCTTCGCTGACGCGGTCCTCTTGCACCAGGAACCGGTGGACATCGTAGGTCTCTGACCGCAACGTTGAATCGCCAAGGGCAAGCTGAGTGACCTTGCGTGCTGCGGACAGGTATCTTTCCATCAGCATTGTCGATACCGAAAGCACATCCCCAATGTTGTCAAAACCATAGCTGACATCATCGGCAGGGAGTAGCGATGCGCCATCGATATCCACTGCCAGCAAATCACGAATGGCGTTGGTGTATTCGGCACGGTTGAGGCGCTGGATGGCAGGTCTGCCGGGATTAGGCCTGGCCGTGGCCTCACGGGCGAGTTCCGTTTCCAGCCAAGCGATGAGGGCATCGGAGGAGGCCTTGTCCGGGCGCGGCATGCCGGCAGGGGGCATGGCACCCGCTCGAAGCTTCTCCAGAACCTTCTCCCAGACTTCCGCCCCTTCACTGACATTGTGAACATCGATGGTGTCCAGCATCAGCCCTGCCGTTTTAAGTTCCTGGTTATGGCAGGCGACGCAGTAGCGATTCAGTACGGCACGGTGTTGGGTTGCTGGTAGGGAGTCGCGATGGGAGGACTGGAGAGAGGCTGGCTCGGGCGGTGCTGCAGGATTGGATATCTGGGAATGGGCGGTGTGATGATAGCTTACCCCAAGAAAGGCCGCCAAAAGCCCACCCAAAACCCATCTTGTAACAGTCGATTGCCGCCGCAAGGCTTTCCTCTCGGTTTATCCTGGACGATTCGCGGTAGCTCCGGGAACGACCGGAGCACGTGGACCCATCATATAGGAGTGTGCCCATTTTGAAAACAAGCGTTGCTCCTGGAGATGAGCACCTACAAGATCATCAAGGTTGCCAGTTCCTCAAAGTTGAGGGCTATATCCGAGGCATGGGTCGTCTAATGTGCTGGAGTTTCAAGAGGTGAAGGAGCTTCAAAGGCTTCCGCCACTGCAGCTTCAATGGCAGCCACTTCACGGTCACTCAGCGCCTTGAATTCACCAGTTCGGCGCCGCTTGGGCAGTCTTCCATTATTCTGCCGTATGAACATTAGAAGGTCCTCGGCAAGCCGATCTGGCATCTCTACCGTGTCCATGATCCGTCGGAGTGCGTCGTCATGGCATCGAAGTTGATCTATTTCGTGCGGCAGATCGTGTACAACCGTCCTCTTGACACAGGCATAGAGGAACTCTGAGTTTTTTGTACAGTCAGGATAACGATAAAGATCGGCCGTATCATTCAAAACCTCGATGTTCCGCTCCGGAGTGGCCCTCCACTCAATGAAGTCCATTAGAGGGGCCGAATGGTTTTGAAGTGTTTTTCTATAGGTGTCAATCCGGTCGAGCATGACCGAGGAAACCGGAAATACCATGCCCGGCGGTGTGAACTTACGCTCTGCCAATACATGATGGATCAAGCAGCGGTGCAGTCGGCCGTTACCATCCTGGAGGGGATGAATGTAGATGAAGCCAAATGCCGTGGCTGCGGCCTGTAGAACCGGGTCCAATTCGTCATTGCTCATTCGGTCATTCGCCTCCAGAAGGCCCTCCATCAATCCGGTCAGATCTGTCGCGCGTGCTCCAATAAACTCGGGGAGTGGGTCGTCAGAGTGATCGCGTTCTCCCAAGAATACTTCGTCCGGACGCAGGCCAGTCTGTACGAAGCGTGTATCCTCTACCAGGACACCGTGTAAGCGAACAACTTCTTCGAGCGTGAGATTTTTCTTGCCGGCCTGGAGGATGGCGTGCCCCCACCGTTCGAGGCGGTTGCGTGGAGGGCGTTCGCCTTCGATTTCAAAACTAGCGCGGCTGTCTGCCAGGATCAGAAAGCTTGCGGCGCGGGCGACAACATGGGCACCGGCACGACCAAGCATCTCTGTAGCCTTTTCGGCAAGTGGGGTCTCGGTGAACTCAGTCAGTGCTTTTGTGCGACGTATAACAGGGCAAAAGTGCGCGTTTCCGAGCAGATTATCGCGGACACGATGCCGCTTTGAGAGACTTGGTTTGCTCGTAAAATATGCGCCAGGGTCAAGCAGATCTATTGCCGCAACCTTTGGCGCGTCAGGTACATTCAGTTTCTGCCCCACAAGGAATTCATAAAAAAACCATGCGCGTCGGGTTGCGATGCCCGTTGGAGCGGAAAGTACGAATCTTTCCAAAATCTCTTGGGGAACGGTTTGAAAGATCCGTTTCAATAAGAGGAGATCTATCTCGTCGTGTCGAAGGGCGAAGCTCAGGTGATCCACGAAGCTGTCTCCCGGCCAGTATCTCTTGTCAAAAATGCGCCAGACCTCACGGTCGCGCTGGCTGCCTCGGATGTGCTTATCAGAGACACAGGATGGACGCCGTACAGGCGCCTGGACTGAAAGGGCATGAACAAGGGCGGCCCATCCTGCCAGTTTCGCGCCCTCGGGCACTGCGCAGTTTTGAAATATTTCCGGGGTTGAAAGCTTAAAGTTCACGTCGAAATTCATTCTCCAGAGTCGAAAACAACACTATATAAGCTTGTCGTGTCGAAATACACCATAACATGCCCCGTCGTCGGAATCTATTCACCGATGTCGAAAACTACTTCATATGATTAAATCTGGTCGAAACTAATCATAATTCAGTGTCCTGCCACGGCAGAGGGAAAACCCGTCGGTTTCTTCAATTACACCTGTACCGAAATCGAGGTACAACCTGGGAGCCAAACGGGAGGCGGGGATTCGCCCGAAACGCCCGATGGTGTTTGGCTCCCATATTGGAGATCAGTGAAAACGAATGAAGCCGGGTTCTTCTTCAATCCTTACGGGACTCCGAGATTTAGGGTGAACCTTACTTTCCGGATGGAAAAGGACACCCTTAAAGTTCTACATTCGCTATAATATTCATAGTCTTCCGGCAACTTTGGGACTTTCCGGAATACCCATATGATGAGATGGTCCTGGCTAATCAAACCTGCTCTTCTAATTGGGAGCCTGATGTGCCTCGTCATATTCGTCTTCGCCCAGGCCCCGCTTCAAGTCGGCTACGCGATCCTCACCGCTGACCCTGGCAGTAACGTCCCGGTCGGAGCAGCTCTTTTCAGTTCGACCAACACCGAGGGCGTCCTGGTCTGGGAGGCGGGCGTGGCTGCGGTGGAGCCGATCTCTACGGGGCGCATCTTTGTCGATCAGCAAGGCGGCAGTCTCACCGCCCTGGCCCTGGTCAACCCCTCTGCACAAACCGTCATCGTCACCCTTATCCTTCGCGATACCGCTGGAGTTGAGGTGGATCGGCAGGATCTGTCTCTGGAGGGAGGCCACCATGAGGCGGTCTTTGTAAATCAGATCTTCTCCGGCCTGGAGAGCTTCACGGGAAGCATGAGCTTTCAGACCCCAACCAGTAACGAGAAGGTAGCCGCCGTGACTCTCAGGCAGAGCACGAATCTGGACCAGGAGGCCATCTTTTCCACCCTGCCCGTGGTGGATCTGACCGCCCCGGTCACGACCGACTCGCTGATTTTTCCTCAAGTGGGCGCCGGGGTGGGATTATCGACTCAGAT
>JAZFRU010000105.1:0-3746 GCA_036445815.1 Acidobacteriota bacterium
GAAGTATGCCCTTACTCATCTTTTGTCCCACTTGCTGAACCCATAATGAAGCCCCTTGAGCCGTTTGTTCCTCCCTTTTCACATATAGCAAGTGTGGAGGAAATACTATGAATCAAGAAACCCGAGATGGACTTCATAAGAAACTCGAACAGGTTTTGGACCTGGCTGACGGGGAGACCATAAAGTTCATAAACAAGTTATGCGAAATGGTTTTGTCCGAACTCGTCTTGGCCAAAATTGAAAAACAACGTCCTGAAATTCACCGCAAACTGTTTGGGCCTAAGACGGTGTCCCAATGATCTTTTGACCTACCCAGGACATCTACCCTGGCCCCCTTTGAAAAGTCCGACGAGGATGCCCGTCACTGGACGTTCCTAATATGGCAAGCCACATGTGTGGGCTCTCACCCGCCATTGCTCATTACCTGGCATGGGTGACGGCCAGAAATACCCCCTCTGAGAGCGTGTCTTCACCATATCTTCACCATCCACTGGTAAACACTGATGGAGCCCAATTGGGTTTCCCCTTCAGATAGGTGTCGATCCGCCAGAGCAGAAATGCTTGGCTTCTAATTTACCTGAAGGAGACCTGTCTGTTCTCACCTGCTACAGCGAGAAGCATCGCTACAAACTCGTCAGGAAGGAACCACAAATAGAAACATCTGTTCGGAAAGCATGGCGGGATAAGAGAGATTAGGTGTTATCCCCCTGGAGTTCTGATAAGCTACACCGCGATGGTCGCAAGAGACATAAAAAACCTGTTTCTCGCCAAGCTCAAGGAGACTGGTGACGATCCTCAAAAGGTCGAGTGCGTTTACTTTATACGGCCTCCTTATTTTCCGGGTGCCCCAGTCCAACTGATGAACAAATGCTTAGCCGTCAGTCTTCCCGAATGTGATTTTTCTGCTCTCAGTGGCGGTAGCGAGAAGTACATCTATCAACTTGTCAAGACGAACACTGAAATCAGAATCGAAACAACCTCTAGAGCAAAGCAGGGATAGACCTCCGAGCAGCGGGCAGTCGGACACACAGGGCACGACATAAAAGAATGGGTAGAATCTACAGTCTCCAGCGTCAGTTGACTCCAGTACCAGTGCTAAGTAATTTATAATCAAGGATTTAACCTTGAAGTACGCCCCAAACAGGGCACGCGGATGCCAGACGGATCTGCACCCTATACGCACCCACATCAAGAAAACACAACCAGACTAAGTGACCCTCTCCCACTTCATCCGCTCATCCACCATCAGCCTCATCCCATTCTCGAACTGGACAATAGCTTTGGGCAGAATGGGTGCGACATCGCCGACATCAACTGCCCGGCCTTATTCTGAGGCCGAGGCGCAGTCTGAGAGCTGCTCCGGGGACAGAAACAACGTCTCAGCCAGTGATGCGTTCAGGCCACTCATGATCCGAAAGGTCGTCTCGTCTCTTTCAAAGAACCCTTGGAGAACGTCCTCTTCGATCTCAGATAAGTCAGGTGGAATGAGTCGCAGACTATCATCAGAGTACATCGTCGCGTCCCCATCCAGGAGGGTAAGGGTGACGTTGGTCAAACCAGCGACTTGACCTCTCACCTGCCATCGGTCCCTACCGCCCTGATTGTTGGTTATGTTGACTCCTCCAGTCCCGGTGAAAGGGCCAGACCAAAAACTCAGTGCGGGGTCATCCCAGCTGAAGGACCAACTCTGGACTAGACCATCGTAGTGGCCAAATCCTGAATCTTGGCTGGCATCCACCGGCAATATTGTATTATCCAGCTGAACAGTCAGCGTGAAGCCGCTGGTGACTTGAAATGTTGAGTCACAAGACTGCTCAACGGTAGCTGTGCCGGTGAAAATGACGGTGTCTGATCCGAGGGCAGGTGTGCATACCAGCACCAGAGCTAATAATCTCACTTTGAACCCTCCCCAGTGAGGATTAGCCCTGCCAAGGGAGAAGAGATATGGTAAGCACCTCTTTATGGCTGGACAGGGCCAATCCGTTGATTAGGTATATACGATTTATTCGACTCTGCCACTCATCTGAGCCTAATTTCCCAACAGTGGTCGCATAGTGCTCAAGAATCGTCGGCTAGACTCCAAAGCATTGCACCCGTGTGTGGTCTCTCGTAAAGTCACCCGTGCGTAAAAGAATAGAGAGTAGAAGAGAGGGGAGAAGATGAGCACTTTTGCTGAGCGCATGATTGGAGCGGCCACACTCGATGTCCATACCTATGAGGAGGTGGAGGCAGATACTACGGCCACGACCCAGGCCATGGCGGTCGTAGTGCTCTCCAGCATCGCCCAGGGAATTGCGGGCCTGACTCAGGGAGGTGGCATGGGCTTTGTTGCCGGTGCAATGGGGGCTCTGATCGGCTGGTTCATCTGGGCCTTTCTTGTGTACATCATCGGAACCAAAGTCCTTCCCGAGCCCCAGACCCACTCTGACCTAGGAGAACTATTGCGCACCACTGGTTTCTCTGCCTCCCCGGGTCTGCTGCGGGTGCTCGGAGTCATCCCGTTCCTCGGAGGGCTGATCACTCTTGTAGTGAGTATCTGGATGCTGGTTGCCATGATCATCGCGGTGCGGCAAGCACTGGACTTTCAGAGCACGGGGCGAGCTGTGGGGGTCTGCCTGATCGGCTGGTTTGTCTTCGTCGTTATTGTGTCAATGTTCGCGGGGGGAAGAGTCGCCTAGCTCATCACTGCTCCCCAGATCTTGACTCTCAGTCAACACCCTAACTGAAAGTTTTAAAAGGGCTGCGTACAGTCAATCCGCGTGCAAGCACCCCCAGGGATACCCCCCAGACAATGATCGGGGGAAATGGCCATTCCCACTGATGAGTTTCTTCCCACACCGTATGGATCGTTCCATCAGGGGATTCCCATTGCCTTCATCCTCCGTTCTTGCAAAACGGTGGCAGCGGAAATCCGCATCACAAGCAAATCTCGCACTAATCAACTAGACTTAAGCTCTGCAGGAACAGCATGTGGAAAAAAACAAAAGATGAGAATCCCAAACCCAAATCCCCACCCCTTGGGAAAAGTCCTATAGAACAGTTGAAAGAACAAGCGGTCATTGGGCCTTCCACCAGTATCAAGGGTGAACTCTCGGGCGAAGAGGATCTGATGATCCAAGGCCGAGTCGAGGGAAAAATCGACTTGAAGAAAAACAACGTCACCGTTGGCAGGAAAGGGCATATTAAAGGGGATATTTACGGAAAGATTATCAGCATCGAAGGAGAGGTCCAGGGCAATCTCTTCGGAGAAGAGAAAGTCGTAATCCGGGAGTCCGGGGTGGTCCATGGAAATATGAGGACACCTCGGTTCAGCCTAGAGGATGGTGCGAACTTTAAGGGGAGTATTGACACGATTCCAACGATGGAGAAAAGCAGCCAACACTAAGAGAACTTCCGCTGGTGCAAGATGCTCCAACTAAAACCTAGTTCCTGCGGCGGCGGATGAATCTGGAGCCGTGACGCCTTTCCACCATGACTAGTCGGCCACTTGGTCTTCGTCGGTTTCCTTCAGCAGTGCCTGAATAACTGGAGTTAACTGTGTCCAGAACTTCGCCATAGACCTGTCAAACTTCACGCCAAAAGTCTGTTCCTCACCTTCCTCCTTCGCGTGTATAACCTCCGATGTGACGCTTCCCTGTAAATGAATTCCCTGGTCTCCAAAAGTGAATCTCACCACCACATCTGAACCCTCTAAGGGGGTACTTTCAGCTCTGATAAGTGCCCCATCAAACGAGATATTAGAGATT
>JAZFRU010000106.1:0-18550 GCA_036445815.1 Acidobacteriota bacterium
ACGATCACACCCAGTCCTAGACGGGCCATGGTCCACAGCGCCGTTGGACCGAAAATGAAGGCCCCATCACCGACCAGACCGATCACCTGCTGGTTGGGGCGAGCCAGCTTGACCCCGGCTGCTCGACCCACACCGGAGCCGAGATGACCCGCGTGGAAGGAGAAGAGTTCCCTTCCTCCCAGAGGATTGAAGTCAAAGAAATGCTTTCCACCAGTTCCTCCAGCCTCGTCGATAATGATGGCATCCCGATCGGCAAATTGTGCGATTTCATAGGTAAGCCGATCCGATAACAACGGGCTGGCATCCCAATCCGGGTTCTTCATCATCGTATTTCTCAAACGCTTGTACGTTTCGGTAGCTTCACGAACGCGTTGGGAACGTTCCTGCACCTTTTTTTGAAGGGATGGAGTCATGATGTCTTCAACTGCCTCGATCAAGTCCTCCAATCCGTGCGCTACATCCGCTACCAGCGGAACTTCGGTCGGAATCACATTCCCCATGCTGGAGCTGTCGATCCTCATGTCGATGAATGAGGTGCCGCTGGGGACGGCAAAGGTGCTCAGTTGAAGCTTGTTGCCCACGTTGATAATGAGGTCAGGGTTCTGGGCAAAACTCCGTACCGCGGCCGGTGGATCGGGCAGCCCGGGAACCCAGAAGGGATGAGTCTGGGGGAAATTGGCAAATACCTGCCAGGGCTGGCTGACTGGCATTCCCAACAGGTCTGCCAGCTGGACGGCCCGGGCGATCCCACCGGCTTTGTACAGCTCATCTCCAACAAACATCAGGGGCAGTTCGGCCTCGACCAGTAATCGGGCTGCTCGCTCAACTTCCTGAGGATTGGGCCGGACCCGCATGCGGGGATCGACCATTTTGTGAGAGATGATTTCAGTTCGGACTTCAGTTCCCAGATAATCCGAATGCCAGGTTGAGTAAGTCGGTCCGTAGGGAGGAGTCCAGGCTACCTTGAAGGCTCGGCGAAGTGTTTCCGGGATCATGTCCGGCCGGCGTGCTCTCCAGTGCCATTTGGTCACGGGGTCCACCAGTTCTTCCTGGTAAAGCACCTCTTCAAAGCCGTCCCGGCCTGCGGAACGGCTCGACTCATTTCGATAGCTGTAGAACACCAGGGGAGTCTGCTCTTTCCAGGCATTGAACATCTGCCCCATGGCGTTCACCAGCCCTACAGCTGCAGCCTGCATCACCAGGGCGGGTTCAAGAGAAGCCTGGACATAGCCGGTGGCGATGGCGGCTCCGGGTCCCTCGTGAGGTGTCAAGATATAGGTAAGTTCAGGCCTGTCCACCAGGGCGTCGTAAAAAAAGGAGTCCTTGCTGCCTGGATTACCAAAGATGTACTTGACGCCGGAAGCGATCAATTGCTCGGCCATGGCTTCGCCCGCCGTCCCCTGAAAGATTTTGAGATCTTCTCCAGCTGCTGCTTCGGCACGTAGGGAGGGATTCAGGGAAGCGGCTACCGATTGAGCAGCAGTCAGCGACAACCCCGTTTTGACCAATCGATTGACAAAACCTCTTCGGGACAAGGATTGAGATAAATACCGGGCCACCAGTTCTCTCATGACAGACTCCTTTGTTGCCGTGAATTGTAGTGGTTCAGGGAGACCGACACCAGTCCCGGTTGAATTCCACTGGACGACGGTACGATGAAACCGAACTTCGGAGCTTCTGAATTGTGTATTCTATCGCCATGCCTGAGCTGGCGGATGGGCTGATTTATTACCTGGTGTTCCTTTTCTCCACCACGCTTCATGAGGCTGCTCATGCCTGGATGGCCCTGCGCGGAGGGGACCCGACCGCCTACAAGGGGGGGCAGATGACGCTTGATCCTCTTCCCCACATCCGTCGCGAACCGGTTGGGATGGTGGCACTTCCAGTTCTGTCGGTGATCCTTTCCGGGTGGCCTTTTGGGTTTGCCAGTGCTCCCTACGACCCCCAATGGGCCAGGCGCTATCCGAGACGTGCCGCCTGGATGGCTCTGGCGGGACCTACCTCAAACTTCAGTCTGGTGGTGTCCTCAATTGTCGTGATTCGCCTGGGGTCCCTGTTCGGCCTTTTCGCAGCACCGGAATCGGTGACCTTCGACCTGGTGGTGACGACTGATTTGAACGGACCCTGGCCAGCCATCACTTTTCTTGTGAGTGTCTTTTTCTCACTCAATTTGCTCCTTGGCGTCTTTAACTTGATTCCAGTACCTCCCCTCGATGGCAGCGGAGTCGTCCCTTTGTTTTTGAGTGAACAGGCAACTCGAAGCTACCAGCAGTTTCTATGGGGGCAACCGATGTTCGCCATGATGGGCATCCTGATCGCATGGCGGGTCATGGACTATGTCTTTCACCCGATCTGGCTGATGGCCGTGAACCTGATCCACGCCGGCGTCACCTATGGGTAGTCCGGCCTGTGGTCAACAGATCAAGCCAATGATTGCGGTCCCGAAATCATCAGGCTAACTGTTGACGAAATCACGAGCGGTCTGCCGGACTCGTCGGTCGGGATCGTCGACATGAAGTGCCAGGACCTCTGCGACCTGTGGATCGGATATCTGAGACAGGGCGAAAGCCGCCGTTGCCCGCAGTTGAGGACTCTTGGTTTTACCAAAGGAAAGAAATCCGGTGGGGGCCAGGATTTTGCTCAGAGGTTCGATGCCGACAGGGTCTCCGATTTTTCCAAGGGCACGACAGCAGGCAATCAGAGGATCCGTTTCGGTGATGGAATCGATCAGCGTAAGGAGCGACTCCACGGCCTGGGCCGGGTTGATTTTGGCCAGAGCTTCGATTGCTGCGAGGGCTATTGCCGAATCCTGGTGCTGGGCGTAGTCGGGCAAAAGTTCGGTAATGCGGGGATCCTCGAGACGTTCCACCAGTTGAAAAGCGGCTCGCCGAACCCTGGGGTTCTTGTCTTCAATGGCGAAGGTCAATTCTCTCTTCAAATCGTGCGTGATGGTGTCAATGACCTCAAGGATTCGTATCCGTTGTTCCGGCAGGCCCTCCAGGACGAGTTCCCGTTTGAGCAGTCGGCTGGCCTCTTTTCCCGAATCTGCCAGCAACTGGCAGGCAATTTGTCGCAATCGGGGATCATCCTCCTGTTTCACGACTTCAACGAGAAGAGGGACCACAGACGGCCCCAGGCCGGCCAGAAGTTGTTGGGCTTCTTGCACCCGGGCGGGTTCAGGAGATCTCAAATCCTCCACGAGAAGGCGCTCCAATTTAGGATCCAGTTTTTCCAGGAGTGTGGTCGGGCTGGAGTCGGCTTGTGAATGGCCGGCTGTCTGTTCCGGGTGTTGATGCTTGCGCAGGTGCATCAAGATCCGGCCGGCTCGGGCATACTCACCCGACCGAATGAATTGAGTCGCCGTACTGGAAAAGGAGGAACTCATGTCTTTAATGATTCCGGCATCCTTTTCACCTTCCAGCACCTTCAACAGCTGGCTGGTGATCAGATCGATGAACTTAGGTTGTGAGATGACCCCGGAATCCATCAACACACTCTTGCAGATGTTGACGACCTTACCGCGAACCGATGCCTTCTGAACCTCGAATCTCTGGAACAGCCGTTCAAGCATCTGGTGGACTGCCGCCTCGTCACCTCTGAGAAATAGATCAACCAGGGATGCTGCGGCCGTTTTAAGAAAGTCGTCCGTCAGGGGTGCGTTTTTCGACGAAATCTTCAGAACCGGGGCCTCATCAGGGGTGGTCTGGACAGCAACGGGTGTCCCGGTGACACGAAGAGGCTCTTCAGGAAGGGGAGGCGGTTCTTCCGGCACTTCCTCCTCGGGTTGCGGTTCTGCCTGGACGACAGCCTGTGGGTCAGGTTGGTCCTCGGGGAGTGCTGCTTCACTGAATGCTGGAGGGTTCGACTGGGTGAGTGCATCCGCGACTGCCGCTCGACTGGAGAAACTCATCTGCTTGAATTCAAGGTGGTGAAGGTCATTCTCCAGGGTAAATCCCTGCCAATATCCCCAGGGAATCCTTTTGCCGCTAATCTGTCGCAGGCCCTTCAGCATGGCCGACAGCTCCTGCTCCGAGAGGTCTTGGAAAAAGGCAATGCCCCGGAGTTGAGAACGTATGAGGAGGTGGGTGAAGGCGTCAACTATCGATCCATGTTTGGTGGCATTCAAGGGCTCACCGTTGACCAGCAGTGCATTGTCGGAAAGGGTGATGTGGAGCTGGTCTCCGCTTTCAAGGATTGCGTCAAGTTTCTCCTTGATCACTTTGACTGTAGAAGCCTGGTCCTCGGGGGTCGCCTTGTGTCCCTCGGTCACGGTGGTGACGATCATCTCGATCACCTCTGGGATCAGAGTCACCGTCGTGCGATCGAGGGGATCGAGAATGCGCAGCTTCAGGGTTGCAGGCCCGGTATCCTCCACCTTCTCCCCGCTGTAGGCGACCGCTTCTGCTGCGTTGAAGACTCGTTCGTTGCTGGCCTGAGTCAGTTCGCGATACAGGCCCGCCTTTTTCTGATTCGCCGAGAGCTGGAAGTGATAGGAGAGTGTCTCCGCCGATGGGAGTAGGTTCTGAGCATAAAGGTTTTCCTGATACGTTCCAACCCGTTCGTGCAACTCCTGTTTTCGCCCTTCCTCGATCCCTCCATAGGTGAAGTTCATGACGCCTTTGCTCAAAAAACGTATGGTCTCATCGTTCATTTCGTAATCCGAGCGGATAAGACCCTGGGCAGCAGCTTGATCAATCAGTTCCAGGACCTTACTCTCGGCAACTTCCGAGCTTCCTGTCAGCATACTGAGAGAGACGTCTTCACCGAAGGTGGACAACTGCTCAAGCAACTGTCGACTGTCCTCATCCAGAAGCGCAACTTTCTGGCTGACGATCTCTTCCAGTGATTTGGGGAGGTAGTCATCGTCCATAGGTGCCAGCACCCATTGCTGGCCGATCAGGGAAATCTTTTCATCACGGACCAGCTTGCGCAGAATTTCTCCAACGAAGAGAGGATTGCCTTGAGTGAGTTGAGCCAAACGG
This sequence comes from Acidobacteriota bacterium, assembly GCA_036445815.1. GTDB lineage: Bacteria > Acidobacteriota > UBA6911 > RPQK01 > JADFOI01 > JAPYTY01. The sequence goes on from JAZFRU010000106.1 coordinate 4,983, forward strand.
CTTTCGATCTCTTCCGGTACCTCAACCTGTGGAAAAATTGATTGAAAGTGGAGAGTGATGTCATGGGCTGTCAGTGGGGTCAGAGGAATCTTGAGGATATTCAATTCCTCGTGATGTGAACCGAGAAAGTGCCTTAACGGGATATTCGATCCTTCCGACTGATCTTCTTGTAAAGAGGATGCGGTTCCACACACGAAAATGGGAAAGTCCTCACGCAAAATTAATTTTCTGAGCAAAAGAAGGGTGGCTTCATCGCTCAGGTGAAGATCATCAATCAGTAACACCAAGGGTCGAGAGTCGAGAAGCTGGGGAATCAGGTGGATCAGGGTGGCAAATAGGCCCTCTCTCTGAATCTTGGGATCTTCCTGAAGAAAGCTCTCTTCAGGCTCACCCAGTTGTGGGAGGATCGTTGATAAATAGGCCGATTCCTTCGAGGTGAGTTCATTCAGGATGCCGACGCCCTTGTCGGCACGTTGATTCATCATTTCCAGTAGGATATTCGTGCACAGGTAGTAGGGACGAAATCCCTCCTGAAGAATTCCTTTGATTTCGATCTGACAAAATTCACCTTCGCCGGCACTCAACTGGACAGATTTCAGGAATTCGCTCTTCCCCATTCCATCGTCGCCATCGATGATGAGAAACTGATTATGCTGGCGATTGAACTGGGCGAGGGCCTCAGCCACCTGCTCGTGTTGAGACGCACGGCCGGAAATCGTGCTTTGATCGATTCGTCGAAGCGTGGCCTTGGGAAACTCCTCCTGGGATACCAGATTCCCGGCATCGGCATACTGGTTCCGGCCCCCTTTCTTGGCCGCATAAAGGGCGGTGTCGGCCTGGTGGATCAGCTCCTTGCTGTTGGTGACATCGTCCGGAGCGGATGCGACTCCAATACTGAAGGTGATGGCGAGTTCACTTCCGATCTCCTCCAGTGGTGTGGGGATGTCTGGGTTTCCCTCAAGAAGAGCCTCGGCCATCTGTATGGCCTTCTCTTTTGTGGCATCCGGCAGCAGAATCATGAACTCGTCGCCGGCGTATCGGATCGCCAAGCCATCCTCTCCGGAAACTTTCTGCATCAATCGGGCAGCCCAGACGAGTGCCTCATCACCGACGTCGTGACCATGGGTGTCATTGACGGCCTTGAAGTTGTCAAAGTCCATCATGAGCAGGGAGACCGGATTGCTGTCCAGGGAATCCCAGTCGATCTTGTGTTGGAGATAATTCAGAAGAAAACGACGGTTGTAGATGCGAGTCAGCTCATCTTCAAAGATCAGTCTAGACGGATCCACGCCTACGTTTTGTAGATAATTGAGAAGATCCTCGTGTTCCTTCATGATCCGTTGCGCCCGTTCAATTTGATTCGCTCTGACTCCATTTTACATAGCTTCGCGAGGATTATCCAAAACAACTTGATGTTATCGAACGGCTCCGGAAAAGAGAAGGCCACAGGAAGAATCGCAAACGGGGCTGTCTGCAGAATCAATGTCAGATCAACGCATGTCGCACCTTTAAAAATACTGCTGAAAGCCCGCAAAAATGGTGTTGGGTGCGGAGCCATACTCACTGCGCGGCACACCTGTAGGAAGAAGCTCCTTGCCCAGGCTCACCTGGACCCCCAGAAGCAGGACCGAGTTGTTGCCGGTTGACCAGCTCAAGGTTGGGAGCCAGAGAGAAGAGGGATCCTGCCAGTTCACCAGCAGGGTGTTGTTGAGAGCCCCCAGGGGATGAAATTGCCAGGACGTTGATATTCCTGAATACCACCTTCCCAGCGCGTTGACTTCGCCTCTTATTATTCGATCCGCCCCGGCCAGGGCGAGGTACCCGGAAGCTTCGCCTGCACCATAGCCGTTGAAGGACCATTCCACCGTCAGGGAGACAGAGGGAGCCAACTGGCGATCTATCCCGGCTGCCACCCGCCAGAAAGTCCGCCGATCTCGAAGGCGATCGGTGGGGTCGCCGGACTGCGTCCAGTTGACTTCTGCTCTGAGACCGGTTCCCGACAGATCAGCGGTCAAGAATCCTCCGGCTACCGTGTCTCGGTGAAACCGTCCTGCCATCAGTCCTACATCGAGCGGGCCCAGATAAATCCTTGTCAAGGCTCCAAGGGTTCCGTCCCGCTTCAGAGAAGGACCCAACACGCCCGCCAGGATTTCCAGTTCCGAGTAGTCTCCAAATGGAATAGTTGTCCGGACCGCGTCAATTCCGGGCTTGTAGTCGCGGTCCACGCGGCGTGGCGAAAAAGGGCCAAATAGATCCAGTGCCGGCCAAAGATAAGTGACTCCCCAGGTCACAGCCTGGCGTCCGGCCACAACCCGGATCGACTCATAATCGAACTTCAGGTTGAAACGATCGAGACTTCCCGTCAGATCCCCTTGCGTAGAGTCGGTGAAGGTGTGCTCCAGAGGCAGATAAGTCGGGGTGACATGGGCGGCCAGTTGTGACGAGTCGGTCAAAGAAGGAGAGGTGAATTGTAAAAGGGGATGGATTTCTAATTCGATATTCCTGGAGAAGGATGTCTCCAGGTTGAAGCGTAAAATCAACAGTTCGGCGTCCCTTCTACTGGAAAAGAGGTCTTTGACCTCGGGGTCCGCTTCATCCGGCAGCACCTCCTCCACTTCCAGAAACGGGTAGCCTCGGATGGAGCCGCCCCAGTTGAACTGTTGGCCCCACAAAGAGGTCTCCCCTGTGAACAGTCCTGCCAGCGCAAAAACAACCAGTGACTGGGTGACGGTGACGGATAAGTGATGCATCATTCGGATTGTGCTTCATCTCGGTCTACCCGGCCATCTACCAGATAGATGACTCGATGGGCCCGCTTTATGACACGCGGATCATGGGTGGAGAAAAGGAAAGTAGTTTCATGTTCCCGATTGAGCTCTTCCATCAGTTTCAGTAGCGACAAGGCCGTTTCACTGTCCAGATTGGCCGTCGGTTCGTCTGCCAGTACCAGTGCGGGTTCAGCTGCGATGGCTCGAGCCACCGCTACTCTCTGCTGCTGTCCCCCGGAGAGTTCCGCGGGGCGCCTGGTTTCAAGGCCCCGCAGGCCCACTTTCTCCAGAATCTGATGAACTACCTTTTTCCGCTCTGTCCGGGGCACTCCCCGCAGTAGGAGAATCAGTTCAGCGTTCTCCTCGGCGCTCAATACGGGAACTAAGTTGTAGGATTGGAAGATAAACCCCACCTCGTTCAACCGAAGGCGAGCCAGTTCATGGGCACCCATTGAGTTCAGGTGGTGATCTCGAATCCATACCTGTCCTTCAGTGGGCCGATCCAATCCCACAGCGACATTCAACAGCGTCGTCTTTCCTGATCCTGAGGGGCCAGCCAGGGCTACGAACTCACCCTTCTTCAGGGTCAAAGTGACTTTGTCCAGGGCTCGCACGGTTTCCTCCCCCTGGAGGTAGATGCGCGAGACGTCTTCGAGCCTTAGGATGATTCCGTTGCTGTTCACAGGTCAGGCCCGCCCCAGCAGGTGGATGTCGCCTGACCTGGCGGCCCGGCGTGCCGGAACCAGAGCCAGGACCAGCGTTAAAAGGAACACCAGAGCGAGGGAAGAGAGAATACGGGCCGCTGAAAGATCCGAGTAGATAACGGGATCAAAGGTGACCCCCGCGACCGAGAGGTCGCCCGAGTAAAACAAATCGAGGGGGAGGCCATGGATGTGCAGGTAAAGATGCGCGCCATACCCGATACCGAATCCCAACAGGGCGGAAAGGGCCGCGATAAAAGTAGCTTCAAAAAGGACCATGAAAAACCTCTTGTTCGGGGTGAGACCCAGGGCATGGAGCAACGCAAATTCCCTGCCTCGTTCCAGAACCGACATGAGCAGGGTGTTCAACACCGTGAAGGCAATGAGCAGGAAAAGCACGATATTCATGATGTAATTGCCGCCGTCGTCAATACGAATGAAGTCGACCAGTTCCGGCATGGTTTCACTCCAACTCAAGACCTCCATGGAGGGAAGACGCTCCTTTCCTTTGGCTGCCACCTCAAACGATGGCCCCGAGTTGTCCATCAGCAGTGCGATTTGATGAATCCCTTCTCCCAGATTCAGAAAACTCTGGGCCGTGGCCAGCGGTAGCAATATCAGGGTCTGATCGGAGTCCTCCAAGCCGGTTCGCAAGATTCCCTTGACCCGTACCAGCAGAGACTGAATCTCGGGGCTGCCGGCGGCCTGGGCCATCAACACAAGTTTCTCTCCCACCTCAAGCGCCAGTTTTCGGGCCACACCTTCTCCCAGGATGACCTGGTTATGACTGGTTGCATCAAGAAACTCTCCCTGGATCAGCTTGTCATCGAACCGTGAGGCTTCCCTTTCACTCTTGGGTTGGATTCCGATCATAAGAACCCCGGCTGAGCCGTCCGCAGAAGATGCCAGACCGGAAGCATAAGTGCGGCTCAGGGCGTATTGGATAGGAAAGAGCTCCTCCATTTCACGGACCCACTCCTGGGCACGTTTCTTTTCCGTTCGGTCCAGGAACCGGTCGATTCCACCTCTGGCATAGTAATCCCTCTTTTGAATCACCACATGCCCGGCCCCCATGCGCACGGCAGATTCGATCATCTGGTAGTGTCCACCGTCACCGATTCCCAGGAAGATAAGCAGGACGGCCAAACCCAGTGAAATCGTCACGACGGTCAAGAGAGTGCGGAGGGGTTTCCGCCACAGGTTCCGCCAGGCAATCTTCAACACAATCAACATCGTTGCCTACCCCTCAACAGGAGCCGCCAGCGCCTTGACCGGGTCCAGACGAGCGGCACGGACAGCTGGGAAAAAGGCCGCCAGCAGGGTGGAGATCAACAGCCCCATTGCCGACCACAGCACGTAGTCCCAGCCCCAGACGGCTTTCAACACTGGATCCATGCGGGTTCCCAACATCGATAGTTCGCCCATCCAGCGGGTCAGATCCAGTCCCTGACTGGTTAAATAAGACATGGCCCAGGCCCCCACTCCCAATCCTGCTCCAAGTCCCAGAAGTCCCAAAAATACACTTTCCAGGAGAATGGACCCGACGATGGGCCAGGGTCGCATGCCCAGAGCGTTGAGAAGTCCGATTTCACGAGATCTTTCAAACACGGCCATCATCATGGTGTTGAGAACCCCCACGGCCACAAACAGTCCGATGATCACAATCATGAATCCGTACATGCTCTGAGCCAGTCCAATGTAATCTCTCAATTGAGGGGCCAGATCCCCCCAACTCTGCGCAAGCCCGTCCGGTGGGAGAGACGAAGAGGCATTCAAGTTGAAGGCAAATCGGTCGGCCCCCATCGGATCCTGAATGCTCATGGCGATTTCGTGAATCTGGCCCGATTCGAGGACCAATAATTCCTGCAGATCAGAGATCGTGAAAACGGCCAGGGTACGGTCCAGATATCGGAGTCCGGTGTGGAGAATACCGGAGACGTGAAACAGGTCGTTGCCGAGGCTTCCGTCCGCCGACTGAGTCACAACTGCCACCTCTGTTCCAACCACGGCCTCCAGTTCCTGGGCCAACAGCTTTCCCAGGATCAACGGGTGTGATGTCGCTGGATCGGTCAGGTTGCCTTCAAGGCCGTCCAGAAATGCCGTCAAGCGGACTTCGGAATCGGGTTCGACTCCCATCAGTTGGGCGCCGGCCGAACGGTTACCCGTTGACAGAAGACCAAAGGCATAGACTCGAGCCGAGGTTTGTTCCAGCTCAGGAAGACGGCCGATCCGGGTTCTCCATTCATCCAGATCTCCAGCGGAATCTCTTCCAAGGGTGTCGTAGAGATTGCGCTCCGGCAGATAGTCCTGATGATGCAACTGCACATCTCCCATCAGCAGTTCCGTCCCATTGTGCAGCATCTGGTTCGCCACTCCCACCATCAATCCGATCAGGACAATGAGAAAGGCGAAGCCGCAAGCGACGGCAGAAATTGTGATCAGGCTGCGCCTGGAATTCCTCCACAGGTTTCGCCAACCCAATCGCAGGACGATCATTCTTATCTCCTCAGAGAAGCCAGAGAAAAGGTGCCCCTGGGAATGGAAACGTCGAACTGGAGTTCGAGGTAGTTAATCTCCGTAAATTCCTCCGGCTCATCCTCGGGAATCATCCTGGACCTGGCCGGCACCAGTCTCCCCCCAAATTCGCGGTAGTCGGAAAAGATCAGGGTCCGTTTCCGCTCGCCGTCCTCCCCATAGTAGGCCACCCAGGTGGGCATCAGATCCTGCTTTCGCACCTGATAGTGAATCTTTCCCCATACCACCGGAGCGTCCGGATGGGGCGTGAGCGTGAACTCCCACACCGGCAGCTCTTCTCGTTTGCCCTGGTAGGAAAGTTCGATGTCGTAATCATGAATGAGCCGGCTCTCCTTGACCAGATCATCGTTGGTGAAATGGGAACCCATCCAGGACGCCATCATCATCGAAGTGGGAATGCGGATGGTACGATCAATCTTGGGTAGATAATTCCACATGTCGGAGTTCACCTTCAGAGTGGTAACTCCTTCCTCCTTCTTGGGTCTCAGAACCTTGACCAGAGCTTTCTCGGTTCCCTCCGACCAGATTTCAAGCGTCATCTGCCGCTCCCAGCGGCGGGTTTTGACGGTCATCTGCATCGTTCCCCGCGAGGAGTCTCCCCGAAGCATCCGGTCGACCCGGTCCACAATTTCAACTGCTGTGAGTTGAGATAGATCTGTTTGAGCCTCAATGAACGAGATCGAGAGGATGGCCAGGATCATCAGTGTGGCGACTCTTAGATTACTGGTCATGATTCCCTGCCCTTAGCCCGAGAAAACAGTCACTTGCGGCCATCATATCAAAAGGATTGATCTCGGAGGGGGCTAGGAAGGATCACCGGCGGATGTGTCTTTCAGACAGGCTTGAACGCGATGGGTCCACCGACCGGCTCTCACCAGTTGAGGGGGCGTCACCGTCAGGTCCACCACGGTGGAAGCCTGAGTCCCTTTCGCCACTTCATCTCCCTCCAGGAAAAGATCCACCTCGGACTCAAAGATCAGACGGAGCTCCTCCAGTGAGACCGGAGTTGCTTGACCGGAACGGTTAGCGCTGGTTGACACGATGGCACCAGGAATTCCCTCCATCCAGAGTTTGAGCCAAGGTAAATCGGGTTGACGCAAGCCAACCTTTCCCTCATTTCCAAGAAGGAGAGCCGGAAGTGAGGGTTTGCCGCGCAAAAGCAGCGTCACCGGACCCGGCCACAGACGGTCAGATAGTTCATAAAACACCTGAGGAATATCATCGCAAATCTCTTCGCAATAGATAGGATCAGGGATCAGTAACAGTACTCCGCTTTTGGAAGACCGCCCTTTAAGAGCGAAAAGCCGACCCAGGGCATCCTGATCGAAGGGGTCACAGGCAAGACCATAGACCGTATCCGTTGGGTGCAAAACGATCTGCCCGCGACGAATGGCCTGGCTGGCTTGTTGGATCGTATCGGGTGAGGGAAAGTTCACATCAAAGCGCACAACTTGGACAAGATAGCATGTCAAGAGCGGCCTCGCTGCTGCTCGGCCGAGTTTCACGTTTCAGGTTTAACGTTTCAAAAAGAAAGAATAGAGCCCACAGATGTGTTGGTTGGATTTGGGCAGATTGGAAAAGAAAAAGAATTTTCTTCTCTGTGTCTCGGTGTCTCTGTGGTGAGGAGCGACCTCGCTGCTGCTCGGTCGCGTTTCACGTTCCAGGTTCCACGTTCCACGAAACTAATTGTAGGGGCGCACGGCCGTGCGCCCGTCCAGAATCGGCGCACTGAGGCGCCTCCTACGTTCCAGACTCACCGGTCATTGAGCCTCTCCCCTGTGGTGCCTGAGACTGGTGGGAAAGAAAAAGAAAGACTTCTCTTCTCTGTGTCTCCGTGTCTCTGTGGTAAACCTCTTCTCCGTGTTTTGGTGTTGAAGAGCGAAATAACCGTGGTCATGGTATAAAATGGATCCGAATTGCCAACTGCTGATTGCATGATTCAAAGCCGGCACAATCAACACTATAAACGTTGGCAAAGATATGTCTCTCACCCGGAGAAACAGGAATGTCCCTGGATTCCGGTTGAAGGTCACAAGCAGATCGAAGAACTCTCCCGCGACCACTCGATTGAACTTCTACTCTTCTCAGACACATCGCAGGCCGCGACCCAGCCCTTTCTATCTCGCTCACGCCAATCCCAGTGTCTCTCAGAGGGTCTGCTGGAACGACTGTCCAGCGTTCGGTCCCCTCAGCACATGGTGGCTTTTTTTGAAAAACCTACCTGGAAACTGGAAGATTTAACCTCCTGGGTACTTTACCTCGATCAGGTTCAGGATCCAGGAAATCTGGGAACCCTGCTGAGAACGGCCCGAGCCACCGGTATGTTCAGCGTCGTGACCAGTCCTCGAAGCGTTGCCTGCTACAATTCCAAGGTGATCCGCGCCTCAGCGGCTTCCCTGTTCACGGTTCCCTTTCTTGAAGGACTCGATCTGGAATCCCTCACGGAACGGGGATACGCTCTTTGCCTGGCCACGCTACAGGACGGCCCATCCCTCTATGAGGTTCGCCTGGAGGCCCCGCAGGCCATCATCATCGGCAACGAGGGATCCGGTCCCGCCGACTCCACCCTGGCAATGAACAGGACCAACCTGCACATTCCCATGAGAGGGCAAACCCAAAGTCTCAACGCGGCCGTGGCCGGTTCCTTGATTCTCTATGAAATCTTTCGCCAGAAGGAGCTCAATGGATAAGACCCTTTTTCCTATTCATGAAGAGCAGGAGTCTTCTGCTGGCGGGGATCAGCCGTTGGCCGAAAGAATTCGTCCCCGCCTGCTCGAAGAGGTGCTGGGTCAGGAGCATCTGCTGGGAGAAGGGAAAATGCTCCGAGAAGTGATTCGTTCCGATCAGATTCCTTCCATGATTTTCTGGGGGCCTCCCGGATCGGGAAAGACCACCTTGGCCAGGATTATTGCCCGCGAAACGAAAAGCCATTTTGTTTCCATGAGTGCTGTTCTTTCCGGGATCAAAGAGGTTCGCCAGGTCATCCAGGAGGCAAGAGTTCAACGACAGGCCCACCACAAGCAGACCATCCTGTTTGTGGATGAGATTCATCGATTCAACAAGGCACAACAGGATGCCTTTCTACCCCTCGTGGAAGCCGGAACCTTGACCCTGATCGGTGCGACCACGGAAAACCCTTCCTTCGAGGTGATTTCCCCCCTGCTCTCCCGCACCCGGGTGCTGGTTCTCCAAGCTCTGACCCAGGAACATGTGGTGAAGATTCTGAAGCGTGTCGTGCAGGATCACGAACGCGGCCTGGGAAGCTGGCATCTTGATGTGGAACAGACCGCACTGGAACAGATTGCCCTTTTTGCCAATGGAGATGCACGGATGGCCGTAAACGCTCTGGAAGTCGCCGCCCAGCTGGCCAGGCAGGAGTCTTCTGAAAACCCCGCCATTACGCTGGAGGTCGTGGAGCAGGCCTTCCAGCGGCGGATGCTCCTTTACGACAAGGCCGGCGAGGAGCATTTCAATCTTGTCTCTGCGCTTCACAAGTCTCTTCGGAACAGTGACGTGGACGCCGCTCTTTACTGGTTGGCGAGAATGTTGGAGGCAGGGGAGGACCCTCTGTATATCGCTCGCAGGATGGTTCGATTTGCCTCCGAAGATGTGGGCTTGGCAGATCCTCGAGCTCTCGGCTATGCCAATGACGCCAGGCAGGCAGTCGATTTTATCGGCTTACCGGAGGGTAAACTGGCCCTGGCCCAGCTGGCCATCTACCTGGCTCAAGCGCCTAAATCCAACGCCACCTACACCGCCTACCGGCGAGTCCAGGAGGACGTGGCGAACAGCCTCAACGAACCGGTTCCTCATCATCTGCGCAATGCGCCCACTCAGCTCACAAAAGATTTGGGTTATGGCCGGGACTATCAGTACGCCCATGATCACCCTGAAGGCGTCGCCGATATGGACTGCCTGCCCCAGAGCCTGGCCGGGCGCAGATACTACTATCCCTCTGACAGGGGCGCAGAAAAAGAGATCATGGTTCGGTTGGACGAGAAAGAACGCAAGAAAAGGAAGAAACGGTAGAGATCCGGGGGTCGCTTCATTGCGGGGGGGGCTCATGGGCCGAACCACCCGAAATCGTCGTTGTGACCGAACGACGGGTGGAATTCAGGATCGTTCTGGGCGGTTCGGTTCTGGAAAATTCTCTGACCACAGCATAAACTGTAACCAACCATGACCCAGGGAAAGAAACAGGGCCTGGACGCGGTCTCTGACCAACGAGGGGTGATCCGCGCCGCGGCTATGGATCAGCGGGGTTCTCTGAGAACAGCTATCGCTGATGCCCAGCACTTGGATTCGGCGGCCATCAGCGATGAGGTTTTGGTCGAATTCAAGACTGCTGTGATCCGGATTCTTTCTCCCCATGCCAGCGGAGTCCTGCTGGATCCCGATTACGGACTACCGGCATCCCGGGCAAGAGAAGAGGGGGTAGGATTGCTCCTGTCCTATGAGAGATCCGGCTATGACAATTCCCTGCCGGGACGCATGCCTGAACTGATGCCGGGCTGGACCGTGAATCGCCTGAAGCAGGAAGGAGCCGACGGCATCAAGCTGCTGATTTACTACACTCCTTTCGAGAAACCCTCTCTCAACGACCAGAAAAAGGCCCTGGTTCAGCAGGTGGGAGAGGAGTGTTGCGAGCACGATGTCCCCTTTTTCCTGGAGTTCGTGGGATACGACCCAGAAGGGACTCTGAGTTCTCTGGAGTTTGCCCGGAAAAAACCCGATATCGTGGCCCACAGCATGCGGGAGTTTTCTCAGGATCAATACCAGGTGGACATTTTGAAGGTTGAGTTCCCGGTCAACCTTCAGTTCACTTCCGGAACACGATGGTGTGAGGGTTCTGAAGTGGCTTACTCCCGCGAGGAAGCCTGCGAACTCTACTTGAATGCCGCCTATGCTGCCCGACGCCCCTTTATCTATTTGAGTGCCGGCGTGAGCAGTTCTCAGTACCAGGAGGGGCTGCATTTGGCGCTTGACGCCGGTGTTCGATTTTCAGGTGTTTTGTGCGGTCGTGCGACCTGGAAGGGAGGAATTCCCGTGTACGCCCAGAACGGATTGTCCGCTCTGGAAGATTGGCTCTCCACAGATGGTGTCGGAAATATTCGGGCACTCAATGCAATCCTGGCTGGAGCCTGCTCCTGGAAGGATTATCGCCCGCAAGGGTAAATCCACCGCGACTCGATGCCAACCTACCGTGTGTTCGCCACCTGTGACATCGGAACTGAAGCGCTCGATCGGCTGCGTCAAGGCAACTATCAACTGGAGGTCTACGACAAAATTGAGCCGCCACCGAAACGCCTCATTCTCGAAAAGGTGGCTTCCGGCATCGACGCCCTCATTACCACCCTCAGAGATGAGATCGATGAGGAGGTTCTCCGCGCCGGACGGGATACACTCCAGGTTGTTGCTCAGGATGCGGTGGGGTTTGACAACATCGATCGTGAAGCCGCCAACCTCTACGGCATTCCATTTACCCATACCCCTGACGTCTTGACGGAGACGACCGCGGAATTCGCCTTCTTCATGATGGGCTGTGTTTCCCGAAAACTTTATCCCAGTGAGCGGCTGGTCAGACAGTCCCGTTGGGAAACCTGGCATCCCTACCATCCTCTGCTGGGAGACGAGGTCAACGGAAAGACGGTGGCGATCATTGGTCTGGGAAGAATCGGAAAAGCCTTCGCCGTCCACTGCACGGGGCTGGACGTGGAAATTATCTGTTGTGCCCGGAATAAACAGGACCCGGAGTTCACGACAAAGATTCAGAAGATATTGAACTTGAAGAATGATCTGGGCCTTTCCACACAGCCGCGCCGTATCCACTACGTGACCTTCGAAGAGGCACTGGAAAGGGCTGACTTTCTCAGCTTGCATGTTCCCTTGACCCGGGAAACTCACCATCTGATCGATCGACGAGCTCTGCGCCTCATGAAATCAACGGCCTATCTGGTGAACACCTCCAGAGGCGCCGTCGTGGATGAGGAGGCCCTGGTGGAGGCCTTGAGAGAAGATCGAATTGCGGGAGCAGCCCTGGATGTTTTTGAAAAGGAACCCCTGCCTCAGGATTCCCCTCTTCGAGACCCTTCCCTGGAGGATCGCCTCCGCCTGTTTCATCACTTCGCCAGCGGCGGACGCCGTACTCGCCTGTCCCCCGATCCCGAACTGGGGATGGCAGGGAGAACCGTTGAAGGGCTCATTCAAGTTCTGGAAAGGAAACCCAACCAGAAGTTGAAGGAACTTCCCTATGTCGTCAACAAGGAAGCCTTCGAGGATTAGCTCGTCGGGTAGCCCGTTCTCGTGTTTCGTTGGGTTCCTCACCCAAAGGTGTCAGCTTGTGCTCGACCTCAACCTCCCTCCTCTTCGGCGTGGCCTTCCAGCCTGAGAAAGCGCGCCGCGTTGTTGTAGAAAATGTCTCGCTTCATCTCTTCCGTCAGGAACGGAGCGGACTCGATCGCGTCCACAGCGAGGTCGATCGTACCTGGCCAGTTCATCTGATCCGAGCCCCACATGAGCCGTGTGCCCAGGCCGGCACCCATCAGCGCCTGGAGGTACCGGTAGAACTCATCCCGCGGAATGAGCCAGGTGATGGTAGAGAGGTCGGCGTACACTTGCGGATAACGATACATCAGAGCGATCGTTTCCCCGAGAAAGGGATAGCCGGCGTTCTCGATCCATAGGCGCAGATCAGGGTGGCGGACCAATACATCCTGAAGCAACTCCGGGTGACCGTGTGCGATTCGGAATCGAGCACTAGCCCCAGCGATACCCTCGACATGAATCAGGGTAGGCACATCCAGCTGCTCGGCAAGCTCAAAGATCGGCTCAAGCGCCGAGTCGTTTGGTGCGAAGCCTTGATACTGAGAGGTGATCTCTCCCATCACCTGAAGTCTCCCTCCTTCAAACTCCTCGCGCAGGGAAGTCGTGTCAACTCGATCGGGCATAGGTATCCCCGCCCCCGCGAGAAAGCGCCCTGGGGCCGCATCTGCCCACTGGTACACGTCATCGAGGTTCGCGGCTGAAACAACGGCGAGCACGACGTCGTGTCGGTCCATGGCTTCCAGCGCAAGATTCATGACGTCTTCGTCGCTACGTACCACGGTCGGAGGTGATTCACAGTCGGGCCACGGGAAGCAAGGGATCGGAGTCGGCTCGCCGTCGGCATCCCTGACTGCCGCAGTCGGCGCGTGCATGTGCATGTCGATCTTGGGTTTCGGCGAAGATGGCGGAGGTGGCGGCTCGGCGCATGCAGGCAGGAATCCCACCAGCAGCACAACCGACAACGAACGCTTTATGAGGCACCTCCACTTGTCAAAGTCGAGCCTAGCTCCTAGCGCTACATGACAATGCTTATAAAACATAGAACTTCCTCCCTTTATCCCGGTAGCCGCACTGCGGCTCCGCAGTTCGTGTTTAGTTCTTTCATCCTCCGTGACAGTCCCTCTTTGCACTTAAGTCGCAAGAGGGCCATTGGAGTTCCTTAAATTGAACGGTGTTTACCACATTTCTACCACAGAACTGCCCGAGCAACAGGAAAAACCAGGAAGAAGAAGGATCTAGA
>JAZFRU010000107.1:0-5096 GCA_036445815.1 Acidobacteriota bacterium
CCCCCGTCTTTGAACCCGCGGCCATCCCCTTTCTTGTTCCCGACCCGGTTCCCAATTCCCAGGGGTACTCTCTGGATGTGGCGGGAGAGGAGGTTTCGATTGTGCCCCTCTCGGTGGGGAATCCCCAGTGTGTCGTCTTTCGAGAGCCGCTTCCCCAGGGAGAAGAGTTCCAGCGGTTAGGCGGCGGTCTGGAATCTCATCCTGACTTTCCCGAGCGAACCAATGTCAGTTTTGTTCAGGTGGAGGGATCGAACCAGTTGAAGATCAGGCTTTGGGAGCGTGGCGTGGGCCCCACCCATTCTTCCGGGACCGGGTCCTGTGGTGCGGCCGTGGCAGCCATCCGGGCCGGGAAGGTCCACTCTCCTGTACAAGTCAAAACCGAGACCGGTTCTCAACAGGTGGAATGGGACGGCGAGACGGAAATCTTTCTCACCGGAGACGTCCGGTATATTGCCGAAATTAATTATTACTGGGAGGAACAGAGTGGCTAGCCTGGTCGAGAATCTTCAGGGCGAAACCGAACAGATCATCGATTTGTTGCGTGAACTGGTGGAGCGTGAGAGTCCCTCCAGTAATAAGGAGCTGGTGGATGAGGTGGGGGCATTCATTGCGAACTGGTTGCGTGAGAATGGCCTCACGCCTCAGGTGCTTCCATGCAAAGAAGTGGGAGACATCGTGTGGGCGGAATGGGGCCGGGAGCAGGCCGGACGGATTCTTGTTTTATGCCACATGGATACGGTTTGGCAGCCCGGAAGCCTTGAGCGAAATCCGTTTCGCGTCGAGGACGGGAGAATCTATGGGCCGGGTAGTTACGACATGAAGGGCGGCCTGGTCTCGACCTTGAAGATTCAGGAGTATCTCCATCGAGGTTTGATTGCACCAGAGAAGAAGGTGCGCTTTCTTTACACCACCGATGAGGAACTGACCAGTTCCCACAGCCAGACTGTCATTGAGGAATTTGCTCGAGAAAGTGATGTGGTGCTGGTGCCCGAACCTCCCTTGCCGGGAGGGGGCCTCAAGACGGCGCGCAAGGGGGTCGGCAGCTACCTTGTCAAGATCCACGGAAAGTCGGCACATTCGGGAGTCGAGCCGGAGAAGGGCATCGATGCCATTGATGAACTGAGCCGGTGCGTTCGTGAGATCCGTTCTCTGTCGCACCCTGAGGAAGGGACGACCGTGACGGTGACCCAGGTGCGTGGCGGAAGCGCCGTCAATGTCATCGCCGAATATGCGGAGGCGGTGGTGGATACCCGATTCACCAGCAAGGAAGAGGCCGATCGAGTGGATCAGGCACTGCGCGACTTGAAGCCCGAGGTCCCCGGGGCTCGGCTGGAGATAGAGGGAGGGCTCGAGCGCTATCCCATGGTCAAGACCGACCGGTCCGAGGAGCTGTTCGCCAGGGCCCGCCAGATTGCCGCCGAGCTGGGTTTTGATCTGGATGATGGCGTCAGCGGCGGTGGAAGTGATGGGAACTTCACATCAGCTCTGGGTATCCCAACCCTGGACGGCCTGGGCATCCCGGGCGATGGTGCCCATGCCTGGCACGAGCATGTCCAGGTCGATCAACTGGTTCCCCGTATCGCCCTGCTGGCCGGTCTGATCGAGCGACTTTAAATCGGCTGACCGGCTGACCTGCTGACTGCCGAACCATCTGCGATATGAAGATCGCAGAAGTGGAAAATGGCTCCTGAAAATCCGAGTATGGGCAGCCGGTTAGCCGGTTTGCTGGTCAGCGGTTTCCCGTTTGACTATTCCCTGTGTTCTCAGTAACCTACCGAGCCGACAGATCAGCGAAAAGAAACGGACCCAAATTCTATGACAAATAACAAAATTGTTATCCCAGATAACGGAGAGAAAATAACTGTAAACAACGGTGCCCTCCGGGTACCGGATCATCCCATCGTTCCTTTTATCGAGGGAGATGGGATCGGGCGGGATATCTGGAAGGCGACCCGGCGGGTACTTGATGCCGGTGTCGACAAAGCATCCCAGGGCAATCGTTCGATCGCCTGGTGTGAGGTGTTTGCCGGTGAGAAGGCCAAGGACCAGTTCGATGAATGGCTTCCCGACGCGACTGTTGAGGCTATTTCCGAATACCTGGTCGCCATCAAGGGCCCCTTGACGACTCCAGTGGGAGAGGGCATCCGCAGCCTGAACGTGGGACTTCGTCAAATCCTGGACCTTTATTGCTGCGTTCGCCCCTGCCGTTACATCCCCGGAGTTCCCTCGCCGGTTCGAGAACCCCAGAAACTCGATGTGGTGATCTACCGGGAGAACACGGAAGATGTTTACGCGGGAGTGGAATGGAAACAGGGGACGCCCGAGGTGAAGGAGGTCATCGATTTCCTTAATGCCAGGTTTTCCTCGGGGATCCGAGAAGATTCGGGAATCGGGATCAAGCCTATTTCCATCTTTGGAACCGAGCGGCTGGTGCGCCAGGCCATAGACTATGCCATCACACACGGACGACGTCGCGTGACTCTGGTCCACAAAGGCAACATCATGAAATTCACCGAAGGGGCTTTTCGTGACTGGGGATACGAACTGGCCAAAAAGGAATTCCCGGATGTCTGCATCAACGAGACCGAGCTGTGGGACAATCATGGAGGGAACATTCCGGATGGCAAGATTCTGATCAATGATCGTATCGCCGATGCCATGTTCCAGCAGGTCCTGCTGCGGCCCGATGAATATGAAGTGATTGCTCTGCCCAATCTCAACGGGGATTACCTCTCCGATGCCTGTGCCGCCCAGGTCGGGGGATTGGGGATGGCACCAGGGGCCAACATCGGCGACCAGGTGGCGCTCTTTGAAGCCACCCACGGGACGGCACCCAAGTATGCCGACCAGGACAAGGTCAACCCCTGTTCTTTGATTCTTTCGGGAATCATGATGCTGGAGCACATGGGGTGGCAGGAAGCGGCAGATCTTATTGCCTCTGCTGTGGGTGCCACCATTTCTCAAAAGCGGGTGACCTATGACCTGGAACGACAGATGGAGGGAGCTACGGTCTTGAAGACCAGCGAATTCGCTTCGGCCATAATTGACAATCTGGGGGCCTAAAGGAGGATCAAATGCGATCAAAAGTGACGGTAGTGGGAAGCGGCAATGTCGGTGCGACCACCGCTCAGCGCCTGGTGGATCAACAGTTGGCAGACGTCGTGCTGGTCGACATCCTGGAAGGCATTCCTCAGGGTAAGGCCCTGGATCTTTTGGAGGCCGGACCGGTGGGAGGCTATGACTTTCAGTTGACCGGCACCAACGATTACCAGGACACAAAGGACTCCGATGTGGTGGTGATTACCGCCGGACTTCCTCGAAAACCTGGAATGAGCCGGGACGATCTGTTGCTAAAAAATGCCGGGATCGTGAAGCAGGTCACCGAGAATATCGTCCGTCACAGTCCGGACAGCATCATCATCGTGGTCAGCAATCCACTGGATGCGATGTGCCAGGTGGCCCGGTCGGCGAGCGGTTTTCCTCGGGAAAGGCTGATGGGGATGGCCGGCATCCTGGATTCCGCCCGTTTTCGAACCTTCATCGCCCAGGAACTCAATGTATCGGTGGAGAACACCCATGCCTTTGTTCTGGGCGGGCACGGCGACACGATGGTTCCGCTGCCCCGGTACTCCACCGTGGCCGGGATTCCCATCACCGAGTTGATGCCGGAAGATCGTGTTGAAGCCCTGGTGCAAAGGACCCGAGACGGCGGAGCCGAGATCGTCGGTCTCCTCAAACAAGGCAGCGCTTTTTATGCTCCTTCCGCAGCGGCCGTTGAAATGGTGGAATCCATTTTGAGAGACAAGAAGAAAATTCTGCCCTGTTGTATTCATCTCGAGGGTGAGTACGGGGTCAACGGTCTTTATGTGGGCGTTCCCGTGAAGCTGGGTGCCAAGGGGGCCGAGGAGGTGATTGAAATCACCTTGACCGACCAGGAGCAGGGCCAGCTTCAACACTCTGTTGACGCCGTCACCGAACTGGTGGCAGTCCTCAAGGAAAACGGCTTGGTGAGCTAGGGCGGGCTCGCTGTGGGAGCGGTCTCTCTGTCGCTCGACCGCGTTCCACGTTCCAGGTTCCACGAAAGACAGTGTAGGGTAGCTAGCCGTGCGCCCTTCGATTCCAAGCCCCAGAGGCGGACGGCTCCTACAATCTGGTAGAATTGCTGCAAATGAAATCCGATACCAAAAAGCTGTTGGAAGAGGTCTTAAGTCTTCCGTCCGAAGCCAGAGCTGCGCTTGCTGGGTCGTTGCTAGAAAGTCTGGACGGCACAATAGATCCCGACGCCGAGTCGGCCTGGGCCGTCGAAATCGCAAACCGGAAAACGGACATTGATTCAGGCAAGGTCCAAACTGTTCCCTGGCCTGAAGCACGTCGAATCATTCTCGGTGAGTAAATGCCGAGTCGGAGGGTGTGGTTCCACCCAGACGCCATTGCTGAGGCGCGTGCCGCGAAAGAATGGTACGAAGCTCACAGTAAAATTGCCTCGGACGAGTTCCTGAAGGAACTCGATCACGCGATTGAGAAAATCGGAGAGTTTCCAGACCGATGGCCGACTTACGCACATGACACCAGGCGCTTGCTGCTGCGTCGCTTTCCTTTTTCCGTTGTTTACCACCTGCATGAAAAAAGGATAGAAGTTCTGGCGGTCGCCCATGCTCGGAGGAAACCGGGATACTGGAGGGCTCGTGCCTAGAGCCAGTCCGCTTCGCAGACTCGTGCTGTGGTGCTTTCGGCCGGAATCGGCGCACTGAGGCGCTCCCACACTCCGGAAAAACCGGTCGCCTTCCAGGTTCCACGTTCCCATTCGGCACCAACCTGCTCCCCTGGACTCCCCATTTCCCATGTCGTTGGGTTATGAGCCTACACGCGTATTGCCCAGTCTTTCCTGCTCAATCATTTAGGTCCTTCTTGTTTCCTGGTCTTCCCTGTTGTTCGGGTAGTTCTGCGGTAGAAATGTGGTAAGAATCGGGCGTGCGTGACCGCCCCCTGTGTGGTTTCTTCAAGGTTTATCGCAGGTAAGAACGATGGGACAATTCTACCCACCATAAAATGGCATCCAATTACTACTCCATCACTTCGTGCAACACCAAGAACTT
>JAZFRU010000108.1:0-2818 GCA_036445815.1 Acidobacteriota bacterium
GAACTGGCATTAGAAGATCCTTCCCCCCAGTTCTTGAGCACCAGTTGAAGTGTCAAAGGCTGAGAACTGCTGTTATTGTTGCTTGTATTGGATTGGTTGAGTTCCAGGCTGACGCTATTAATAGTGGAACCTGCAGGAATCGTGGAGAGATCAAAGGCTATCAGGGCTCGGGTGGTCCGACTTTGTCCAGTTCTCCCAGAGAAGAGAGCCACGCCGGCACCATTACTGAGGGCCCCCGACTGATCCTCCCAAATGGTGTTGTCTTTGGAGGGTTCGAGCACCAACTGATCGGCCACACCAACAGCGGTCGACAGTATGACAATAACAACAAGCAGATTAAGACTTCCCCTGGAATTCCTGGTACTACTGTTCATGGTTGCAACTCCCTCAGGTGTGCCCTGTCAGTCTGGCACGATCCTCTAAATGTGACCCAATTCTAACGGGGGCACAGTTTAGAACAAAGTGCCCCTTACCTCCAACTTTTCCTGGACAGGTCAAACCCCAGAGCGAAGTCGGTGGTTCCCGCATTGACACCGTACTTGGCCGGAGTGAAGTCCCTGGTATTGGTGACCAATATAGTAAAGACGTGACCCCGGGTACGAAGTTTCACGCCCCACGATAAAGTTGAACGCTCATTCCCAAATCCACCAAATCCAGCCAGTCTGGGAACGTATTCACCTGCCAGGGAAATCCGTGGATGCAGGGCCAGGTCGGCGGCAATTCCAAGCGAGAAGGTGTGATTGTCGTCGATGTTGATGCCGTTGGAGAAAAACTGGAGATTTTCATCCTTTCGGGAATTGAAGACCATGGTGGGAACCACGAAGGTGCGAAGTCGCTTGAAGTCCATGGAGGTGGACAGCTGAAGCACGGGTGAATAGTGGCTCAGAAAATTTTGCTCGCCTTCGACTCCTCCAACGGCGGACATCTGCCAGAACGACCCCTGCTGCTGATGGATTTCATAGGTTCCCATAAAGGCGATGACCTGATCAAAGCGGGTGCGAGTGACTCCCACCGCCAGCTCATCCGTCAAGGCGTGATTGATTCCCAGGTTAATGTTGGCCCCAAAATCGACTCCAAAGGCGGTTCCCGGGCCGGAGTCGAAGAGAGTCCCCAGGAAGCGGTGTTCGATGTGCGTTTCGGTATCCCTCCTGCTCAGATCGACGGGAGCCGGAAGATGCATGAATCGGGAAGTCGTGTTCAATCGTAGCCTTTGGGTAGTCGCAGGCTCAGCACTGGTCAGGTTCGGGACAGCTGTACCGGGCGCGTCACTGTAGGCTCCTGCCGTATAGATATAGTCCCCGGTGGGATCACCACTGGAGTCGGCTGCGTTGCCGGCAGCATTGAAGAAGATCGGTCCCTGAGATGGATCGGGAGCGACCCAGTTGAACCGGAATTCGACGGCGCGGCTGGAAGTCTCGGCACGGGACCCTTTTGAGGTTTGCTGGATGTACTGTATCCCTCGACTTTCGATCACCTGGGTCATGTCGTTTGCCGGTACCAGCAGGCCGGCCTGCTCACCCGAAGCCGCCGAACGTGCGGAGAGCTGGAAGCCCCAGCGGGACTGGCCAGGCTGGCCGATGAGAATGGTGATGGGATAAGATTCTCCGCCGCGGTAGTTTTCAGGGACTCCACTGATGTTGAAATCGCCGCCTCGGGTTCGTCCCTGATTCAGGGTAAAGCTATTGTGGCAGGTGAGACAGGTTTCTTCCTGGAAGCCTCCCGTGAAGTGCGGCAGCGGGCCGCTGGAAAAGGCCAGCAGGGCGGTGAGGGGCAAGACCGACAGGGACGCGCCAGTTATGAGTCTCTGAACAGACATGGTGAGATTCCTTTCATGTTTGAGCGTTGAAACCACCACCAGACATCATATAGTGAGGTCCTGAATATTCGAATCACTCAGGGGAGTGGCCTCATCAGGGAAGCTTTGCTACGCTATTTAAATTCAAGGGATTAGACGCCTGACTGTTGTGAAAAAGACTGCATCCCCGGACTCTGTTTCGGTGGTACTGGTTGAACCCCATAAAGGGGGCAATATTGGTGCGGTGGCACGTGCCATGAAGAATATGGGGTTGGAGCACCTGAAACTGGTGGCTCCCCTGGAACAGGTCACTGAGGAGTGTCGGATGATGGCGGGAAAGGCCATCGATCTGGTCACTTCAGCCAGGGTCTATCCCAGCCTGGACGATGCGGTCTCCCAGGACCATCTTGTTGTCGGGACCACCTCCCTCAGAAAGAGAGAACAGAGCCAGCCCATTCACACTCCCCGTGAGATTGCCCCCGTGATCCTAAAACACGCCGCTTCTGAGAGGGTTGCCCTGGTGTTCGGCCCGGAGAGACGGGGTTTGAGTGACAGCCAGCTGGCACGCTGTCAATATCTGGTATCGATTCCCTCCAATCCCGAGCACCCGGTACTGAACCTGTCACAGGCGGTGTTGATTCTGACTTATGAAATTTTCATCGGCAATCCAGTGACAGGGGAGCATGCCCTCGAATTGGCTACCGATGAAGAGCGGGAGCAGATGTTCCGGAGTATGGAAGAAGTATTGGTCCAGATCGGATTCTTGAGTTCCGGGAACCCGGAGCACATCATGAACTCCGTTCGGAGATTTCTGGGACGGGCCGATCTCAGCCCCAGGGATTTGCAGATTCTTCGTGGAATCATGAGCCAGATGCAATGGTACGCAGAAGAGGGATACAAACTGCCCGGGGAGAAGATCAAGAAGGTATAGAGGCCCGGGCCGAGCGGCCTCGCTCCGCGCGGACGCGTTCCACGTTCCAGGTTCCACGTTCCACGCATAAGACTGTAAGGGCTCGTGCGATC
>JAZFRU010000109.1:0-3054 GCA_036445815.1 Acidobacteriota bacterium
CACTCGAGAGAATTGGCGCAGAACTGGATCGATTCTTTTCTCATCTGGACCTGGCCGGGGAGGGACTGGACAAGATTTATCTCAGTGGTCTTTTGGCCGAGGATTTCATCGATGGCTTCCGGGAAAGATTTGAAGACTGTGAACTGTTGTCCCAGGGCTTCAACCTGAAAAGGCAGGGGATATCGAATTCCAAAGTTGCCGATTGTGTCGGAGCCATCGGTTTGGCTGTTTCCGGAATCCGGAAATCGGTGCCTGGGAAAGTGAATTTGATTCCCCTTGAGAAGCGTGTGATGTCCGAAAGACCGAGCCTGGTGACGCCTCTGCTGTTGGCAGGGTTGTTGGCTATCATGGGGCTGGCTGTGACGACGCGGGAGTATTTTCAGCAACGACAGCTTCTCTCCCAGGTGGAAAGTCAGATTGAACGGCTCCAGCCTGACGTGGATCGGACGATGGCACTGAGAAGTGAGATGGAAGACCGCTTGACGGAAGTGAATGAACTTCGGGATTTGATGGAAGGTCGCCAGACGGTTTTGACCGTTCTGAAGGAGTTGACAGAAAAAGTACCTGACGATTCTTTCCTGCAAAACATCAACATACAAGGAGATCGTGTCAGTATCAACGGCTTCTCCGGTTCAGCGGCAGCCCTGCTGAAAACACTGCTGGATTCGGAGTCCCTGGAGGGGGTGGAGTCCCGCTATATTACCCCGGATCGCAACCGGCAGGATGGGGAAAGATTCAGCTTTGAAGCCAGGATCCGGCAGGAGGCTTCCGATGAAAATTAATCTAAGAAAACTCTCCAAGCGAGACCAAAGGGCCTTGACCATCCTGGGCATCGCGGCGCTCGCGATAGTGCTGGCATTGGGTGTCATTCTCCCCTTTTTTGATGCGACCTCCCAGATGGATGGCGAGCTCGAAAAGAAGGGGGAACTGCTGCAAAGATACGTCCAGGCCCTTGAAGGAGAAGGAGGTTATGGAGCTGAACTGGACGATCTTGACGGGGTGCTGGCCGGATACCGAGAGAGGTTACTGGATGCACAAGAGACGGGCCTGGCGACCATTCAGCTGGAGGAGATTGTGCGTGGCCTGGCCACTGAAAACGAAATCCGAGTGACTCGCAGCAATCCCCTCCAGGAGAGGGAGATCGGGGATCACTATGTCAAGGTAACCTTGCAGGTTAACCTTCAGAGTGACATGCTGCAGCTGGCTAATTTTCTGTACGCGCTTTCGGCCCATCCCAAATTCTTTCTGGTGGAGAATTTCTTTTTGAATAGCTTTCGATCGCGGGATGAGGTGCGTATCCAGCCGCGCATGAATGTTTCCGGATTTATTCGACTTTCTTAGGATGTTTGGCATCAGTAGAAGGTGGACAACATGAAACGACGAGTCGTAGTGATCAACTTTTGCATGTTGATGGGGATTGTTTTAATGGCAATGCGGTTCATCTCCGCCTGGGAGAGTTTTCAAGAGGTCAGCAGTGTGGAACAAATCGCCGGCGGTACGGGTAGGGGAGCCATGGCAGGCCCGTCAGGAGTAGCACCCATGGGGCCGCCACCACCTTTTTCGGATTTTATCGTCATTTCCGAGCGAAACCTCTTCGCCGAAGACCGCCGTCCGCCCGCGGTGGAAGAGGTGCCCGAAGGAGGCGAGACTGCGAAAATAGCAGAAACACCCCCCAAGTGGGTCGGAAGGCCCACCCTCCACGGGGTCTTTGCCATGGGGGCAGGTAGGCAGGCCATATTGACGGTTTTTGAAGGGGCTGAAGGCGCCGGACAGATGCGAACCGTTGGGGTCGGAGATTCAGTTCAAGGCTACCAGGTCGCAGCAATCGAAGACTCGATGGTGAGACTGAGGTGGAAGGAGCTTGAGGAGGTCATTGAAGTCGCGGATGCTCAGGCAGCTCCACCCGCAGGGAAAAGCGCGGCCGCGGCCATCACCGTGATTACGGTGGGTTCGGCTCCCAAGGCACAGAGAGCCACTGCTCCAAAGGCTGGAGGAGAAGCGGTCGCAGGTCTTGAGGTTGCGGTCGTTGGAGGAGGACGGTCCAATCCAGCTGCTGAGCAGCAGTCAAGCCGAACTCAGGCATCCGAGGATCGGTCTTCCCAAACCTCAGCTCAGAGTGGTCGCCAATCACGTCGTCGTCGTTAACCAAGCAATATCTTAGAACTCATATTTGGCAGTGATCATGATACGATTATTTTGTGTTTTTCTAGTCGTTTCCCTGGGTAGTCAAGCTCCTAGTCCTGTCTGGGCACAGTCCTCCCAGGAGGAGTCGCCAACTCCCAGGGAATTGGAAGCGGAGCGGGAGCCTGTAGAACTGGACGCAGTCGTTCAGGAAACTGACTCCACCCCGGAATCCGAGGCAACTCCAACCGAAGAAGAGTCTCCTCAGGAAGAGGATGAAGCCGCTCAGGTGGAAGAGCAACCGGAAGAAGGGGTGTCTGCAGAGGCGCCTCCGACACAGGTCTCGGAAGAGGGATCCCCGCCAGAGCCCCGGGATCCCTCCGCAGGTCTGGTGTTTCAATTCACCAACGTTCCTCTCACCACCGTGATTGATACGGTGATGCGTGAGTTGGGATACTCCTACGTCATCGACCCCCAGGTTGCGGGAACGGCCAGTATCTATACCATGGGAGAAATCCCCAGAGAGAAGGCCTTTGAGGTTCTGGAGCAGCTTCTTCAAATGAACGGTCAGGGAATCGTCAAACAAGAGGATCGGTATGTTTTCGTTCCCCTGGGGCAAACGACCAAGATTCCTCATGGGTTGATCGTCGATCCCCAAGTTCCTTCAGGCGGTGAGGAAGAGGAAACTCCGCCTTTGATTGATGAGGCGGCTCCAGCCCCACCAGGTTCTGTCCAGACCGCGCCAGTCCCTCAGTCACCCCAGCCGCAGTCGCCCTTTGAAGCCCAACCGGTGGTGTCTGTACTCACTTCACCCCAAGAAGAAACCGAGGGGCAGGAAGGCCCGGAAGGAGTACTCACCTATATCATTTCTCTCCACTATGTCCCCTCGGCAGATATGCTGACGATGATTACGCCCTTCGTGTCCAATGGGGC
>JAZFRU010000110.1:0-7341 GCA_036445815.1 Acidobacteriota bacterium
GTCAGCATGACCTCCTCTCCCGACCTCACAACGACTCGTATGGTACTCGCTGAAGGGATCACCAGGGGACGACTGGTGAGAGTGTGGGAGCAGATGGGAGTCATGACCACTGAGTCGAGTTTCGGATACAGGACTGGTCCTCCTGCCGAGAGTGAATAGGCCGTCGATCCGGTGGGGGTGGAAATGATCATTCCATCGGCCGGGAAGCTTGCAATGTAGTCCTCATCCACAAAGGCATCCATATTAATCAGCCGAGCAAGGGCTCCCGAGTTGATGACCGCGTCATTGAGGGCGTGGTGAGTTACAAGTGGCATTGAGGCCCTATGAATCACGATTTTCAACATGTTCCGGCGGTCAATGACATGCTTTCCTTCCAGCACGCGTTCCAGCGCAGGATAGAGGTCTTCCAGGGTGATCTCTGTGAGGAATCCCAGAGACCCTAGATTCACGCCCAGAATCGGGGCTGGCCGCCCTTCAATCGATCGGGCCACCCGGAGCATGGTGCCATCCCCACCGAAGACCAGGATGATGTCCGCCTGGCTGGAAATGCTTTCCAGGGGGATGCCCTCTACTTGTGCCAGGTCAAAGGCTTGAACAATCCCTTCCTCCAGGATCGTCTGGCAGTCGTGGTCCTGTAACCAGGCCAGTAGATCTGTCAAGGGAGCCTCGAACTGCATTTGGTGAGGTTTGGCGACGATCCCTATTTTCATGGGCTTTGGCTGATCCGTTCTGCTGCAGAAACGATGCGTGTCCTAGGCAGATTGTTGGTCGGTTCGATGGTCGTTTTTCAACTCATCGAGGTAATTGTTGTGACATTGTTCTGAGCAGAAGTAAACGGTGATTCCCTGAACTTGTGCGCGAACGGCCAAATCTTCCGCAACGTACATTCCACACTGGGGATCCTTCACCATTTTCCCGGTGACGGTACTGCCGGCCTGATTCGATCTCACCCGGGTCCTGGAACGGGTTTCAGTCAATGGAGGTTTGAGAATTCGGGTCAAGAACGAACGGACCAGATTGGAAAAGACCCAAAACGCAATGAAGAGTAAGAAAAATCTGATAACCCAGGACATTATGGCAAGGGCGCTCCCAGCGGAGAGGTCTCCTTGATCTTGTCAATCTGTTGTTGAATCGCCTCGTAGTCCGGATGGTCCGGATGAAAATCCAGGAGATTCTGGAGACTTTTCAGGGCTTCAGCAGGCTGTCCGGTTGAAAGGTAGGTCACTCCCAGGTTGTAAAGAGTCTGTGCGTGGTCTGGCTGAGTTTCAAGGGATTGGTTGTACAGCTCCACTGCCTTGACGGGATTGCCGGTGTATAGATATGCCGTGCCCAGATCAGTTCGGATATTAACATCGTCGGGTATCAAAAGCAGGGCCTCTTCATACCATTGAATGGCTCCGTCAAATCGGCCCATATCGTAGTAGGCGTTTGCCAGGCTAATTCGTACCTGACCATTCTCCGGCTCCGCTTCTGCCTGGCTCTGGAGCTCGGTCAACCGCTCCATCACTTCTGCAGTCGGATGTTCCGGCGGCACCTGGGAGGCCCCCTGGGTTGGGGCCCCGCTCTGAGGATCGTTCATTCCGGCTGGAGACGAGACGAAAACCTGGGAGACAAAAAAACCAAGGATAAAGCCGACCAGGGTTCCAGCCACGGCGGTGACGATCTGTTTGTTCTTCATCGAGGGGTTGTATGGTATCATACGGCAGCTCAAATGAGCTGGGCAGGTTGCCGATGTTTCAGGGGTGAGGGAGTGGATAGGTTGGCTGGGTGTTGCTGACCCAAGTATGTACCGTGGACAAGACATCGGGGACCGTGAAGAGCTGATCCAGACCTGTCTCACCATCCTGGGGGACGGGAATGAGAAGCAACTCTACGAAGTCCTGCCTCACATTAGTGTGGTCCGCGATCCCGCCTTTCTTGAGCCCCTCTTGAAGCTTCTGGAGTCAAAAAAGCGTCACCAGCAGGAATTCGCCGCTGCGGCCCTGGGAAGCCTCGGTGATGTGAAGGCCATAGAGCCTTTACACCGAATGTTCCTGCGCTCTTCATCGCTTCGCGGCAGCAATACGCAATCCTTTCAGGCGACCATCATTCATGCCTTGGGACAGATCGGTGATGAGAGGGCAATCCAGCCTTTACTGGAAATCTACAATATGGCTCCAGAGTCAAATGCGGCGTCTTCAGGTCGACGAACCTGGGTTCTTTCTGCTCTGGGAATTCTGGCACAGCAGGAGAATATGATGGCGGTAAAGGAACTCACCCGTCTGATGCGAGAGGACGATTTTAGGCGACGCGCTCAGGCAGTGACCGAGATGGGAGTGGCTTTTTGGCATCGCCCCAATGAGGTGCCGGAAACGGTTTTACAGGAGATCATTTCTCTCACGGAAGATCCGTCTGAGGAAGTACAAACGGCGGCGTTGGCTGTTCTGTCTGATCTGGCCAAGTTGGGCTGTCAAGGCGCTGAGCAGCGCCTCTGACGCTGGGTTTAGACCGGTGCGTTTCACACTCCGGACACCCCCTTCTGAATACTGGGGTTTTTCCGCCCTACTGTAAAGAATCCACCAATTGTTTGGCCACGTCCGCATTGGGACCGTCCGGGGTGAGTTCCAGATAGTGTTGCAGGTTCTTTACTGACCCTTCCATCTGGCCGACCCCCAGCAGGCAAACGCCCAGCTGGTAGTAGGACTCTGCGTAGGCAGGGTCCGCCTCAATGGCCTTTTCCAGGGCTTCAACGGCATCTTCGGTTTGCCCCGAGTTGATAAATGTGACGCCCATGTTGTAGTAGTTGATGGCGGCATCCTTGGGGTCGCCGTAGGCACTCAGTGAAACGGCCTTCTCGTAGAGTTCCCGGGCCTTCTCCGTGTCCCCCATGGCCGCGTAGATACCTCCCAGGTTTTGGTACAGGGTGGGGTCTTCGGGCGCTATGGCGATCGCTTTTTCATAAGCCCCCAGGGCCTGCTCCGACTGGTTCAGTTTGGAGTAGGTATTCCCCACGTTGGCCCAAAGAGCAGGCTGCTGGTCATCCAGTTCCAGGGCGCTGTTAAAGGAAACCAGGGCCTGTTCATATTGCCCCTGGTTGTAGAGCCCCAGGCCTTCGTCAAGTTGCAGCCTCACTTCAGCGGATGCTGCGGCACGCTCTTCCGCGTTTTCCGTTCCCTCTTCCATCGCCTGTTTTTCTTCGTCGGTGAGTTCAAAGGCCAGTCTGCCCGCTCTCCCAGGTATCAAGACGAAGTCGGCCAGGCCGTTCTCACCTCTGCGATCAGTCGCCGGCCGGAGGCCTTCAGCATAACTCCTCTGAAATCCCTCTTTTTCGGCAATGACACGATAGGTTCCCTGTCGGCTTACACCGCCGTGAAAGTACTCTCCCTTGGAATTCGTTTTAACATCATACTTCCTCGACACTTCGAGGCCTTCGATTGTTATCGAAACGCCTTCCAGAGGGTTGCCCTCCTGATCCGTTACCGTCCCTCGGATATTACCGATCTGGGCCTCAAGGGAGGGAGACAACCCTGACAACAGAAGAATGCCTAAGAAAAAGTGTGCCGTTTTGATCCTCATGATAGTGAACTCCCTACGTATCTTTAATAATGGATACATTTCTTTGATAGAAGTATCGTAATTCCTCAATTTTATCGGTCACAGGGCAGTTTGGCAAGCTCTGGAGGAAGAGTCTGCCATAACTCCGGGTGCGTAAACGGCTGTCGAGGACGGCCAGAATTCCGCGATCCTGATGGGATCGAATCAGCCTTCCCAGGCCCTGTTTTAGCGTAATGATGGCCTCCGGGACGGAATAACGCAAGAACGAGTTTTCGCCCTCCTTGTCAAGCCAAGCGATGCGTGCGGCAACCAGAGGCTCTGTCGGGACCAGAAAAGGAAGCTTATCAATGATGACTGCGCGAAGGGAATCTCCCTGCACGTCGACTCCCTGCCAGAAGCTGGAGGTGGCACAAAGGACGGCATGGGAAGTCTCCCTGAAAACGTCCAGCAGTCGATTCTTGGGCAAATCGCCCTGGCGCAGTAGTGGATAGGGGATCTCCTGGGCGAGCCTGTCATGGACACGGTTCATCTGAGCGAAACTGGTGAAGAGCAAAAAAGCATTGCCCTCTGTCAGGGTTAGGATTTCCCGGATGTCCTGGAGAGCATGAGTGATGTAATCCGGAGACCGGGGCTCGGGAAGGTGGCCGGGGATGTAGAGGATGGCCTGCTCCGCATAATTGAATTCGCTGTTCGTCACAACCTCTTCAGGTTCCGGAATTCCTAATCTCGCCTTGAAGTATTCGAAGTCGTTGTTGGTGGTCAGTGTGGCTGAAGTGAAGATGATCGTATCCGTCCGTGAATAGAGGTGCTCCTCCAGAATAGGCGCCATGTTGATGGGATTCACATGCAGGAAGACTCCGGTGGGGCGTCTCTCAAACCAGTAGACCTTCTCGGAGGGTTCCGGATCGAAAATTTCCTCCAGGGCAGTCATGGCCTGTTCCAGGCGGCGGACCAGCGGATCGGCTTGGCTGGGACGGGGTGAGAGCCCTTCGAGAACGTGGAAAAGAGCCAGAAGGGTGTTTTGCACCCTCTGGCAGGGCTCAGCGACAAGGTTCCGGAGATCCACAGTGCCGGCTTCCGGGTCTTGAAAAAAGTTGAGCGAATGGCGGCCCATTACCGAGGGAAATGAACTGAAGAAGAGGGCGGCTGCGTGCTCGACCTTGTTGACCAGGTCGGAGAGTTGGGGGATTTCGGTGGTCAGTTTGCGCAATTCTTGACACAAGGCCTCGATCTGGCGATTGCTGACCTGTTTCCCAAAGTGATTGGCGGCAATGTCCTCAACTTCGTGGGCTTCGTCCAGAATGAGGACTGCAAAGTTGGGAAGCACCTTGCCGATCTCATCGGTCTCCAGGGCCAGGTTGGCAAAGAACAAGGCGTGATTCACGACAATGAGATTGGACTCCAGGGCCTTCTGGCGCATGCGGGTCACG
This sequence comes from Acidobacteriota bacterium, assembly GCA_036445815.1. Taxonomy (GTDB): domain Bacteria; phylum Acidobacteriota; class UBA6911; order RPQK01; family JADFOI01; genus JAPYTY01. The sequence goes on from JAZFRU010000110.1 coordinate 4,965, forward strand.
AAGCATTGATCGAAGTAAGAGCATTTTTGCCCGGTACAGGTATCACTTCGCGCATCCAGGTGTCTCCACAGAGGGTCATCATCCCCTAACCAACTCAGCTCCGAGCGATCTCCCGTCTCGGTTTTTTCGACCCAGTCCGCAAGATCTTCTCCATGCTCCAGAGCCTCTCCCAATCCCTGTCCTTGCTGGGTCTCTTCCCTGAACTTTTTCAAGCAAAGGTAGTTGGTCCGGCCCTTCATGTAAGTCACCCGGAGATCCGGGAAGAGGTGTTGCCGGATGAAAGGGATGTCCTTGAAAAAGAGCTGGTCTTGAAGGTTTCGGGTCGCTGTCGAGACGATCACACGCTGGGGGCTGAACAGCGAGGGGATCAGATAAGCAAGGGTCTTGCCGGTGCCGGTACCGGCCTCCACACATAAAGGGTGGCGATTCTGAATCGCCTCCAAAACGGCTGCCGCCATGGTCGATTGGGAAGGCCGATGCTCATAGTTGGGGAGTCGCTTCTCCAGAACACCGCCGGGTTCAAAGATTTCTTCAAGAGTGATGCCCTCGGGGAGAGGGCGCTTGTCTGAAACCAATCTAAAGATCCATAAGGCCGTCAGGCGACAGGCACGAGTCGTTTGGTGTAGAGGGGGAACCGGTTCGTGAGTGCCTTCACGTCCTCCTTGACCTCCTGTTGGACCTTTTCGTTATCGATGTTCTGGAGAACTTTCCCCATCATCGCCGCAATGGTCTTCATTTCGGGTTCTCTCATGTTACGGGTGGTCATGGCCGGGGTCCCCACCCGGATCCCACTGGTGACCAGAGGTGGGTGGGAATCAAAGGGGATCATGTTCTTGTTGACGGTAATCAAGGCCTTCTCGAGGGCTTTTTCGGCCTGCTTCCCGGTAATTCCCTGGGAAAAAACATCGATCAGGCAGAGGTGATTGTCGGTTCCTCCCGAGACGACTCTAAACCCTTGCTCCTGGATAGCCAGGGCCAGGGCCTTGGCGTTGCTGATGATCTGTCTCTGGTACTCGGTGAAGGTCTCCGACATGGCTTCTTGGAAGCACACGGCTTTGGCCGCGATGATGTGTACCAGGGGGCCTCCCTGGATGCCGGGAAGCACCATTCTGTCAAGAGCCTTCTGGTGTTTTTCTTTGCACAGAATCAATCCGCCGCGTGGCCCCCTCAAGGTCTTGTGGGTGGTGGTGGTGACGAAATCGGCGTAGGGAACGGGGCTGGGGTGCAGGCGGGTAGCCACCATCCCGGCTATGTGGGCGATGTCAGCCATCAGATAGGCTCCCACCCTGTTCGCGATCTCCGAGAGTCGGTCAAAGTGAATCACGCGGCTGTAAGCGCTGGCGCCGCAAACGATCATCTTGGGCTTTTCCCGTTCGGCGATCTCCTCAACCTCATCGTAGTCAATTAGTTCGCTCTCACGGTCGACCCCGTAATCCACAACTTTATAGAGTTTTCCGGAGAAGTTCAGAGGGTGACCGTGGGTCAGATGCCCTCCGTCAGAAAGGCGCATTCCTAAGATCTTGTCTCCCGGTTCCAGGACCGTCATGTACACGGCCATATTGGCCTGGCTTCCGGAGTGGGCCTGCACGTTGGCATGTTCCGCCTCGAACAGTTGCTTGGCCCGGTCAATGGCCAGGGTCTCTACGACATCAACGTTTTCACATCCCCCGTAGTAACGACGACCCGGATAGCCCTCGGCATACTTATTGGTGAAGATGGATCCCATGGCCTCCAGAACCGCCTCGCTGACGAAATTTTCCGATGCGATTAACTCCAGGGAGTCACTTTGGCGCTGTGTTTCCTGCAGGATTGCGTCTGCAACGGCGGGGTCTACTTCACATAACGGTCTATTCAACTTCTGTGACTCCTTTGTCTTGTAGGGCTTCCAGTAATTCGATCTTATCCAGGCGAGCCTGGTGGCGCCCACCCTCAAATTCCGTCTTGAGCCATTCTGATGTGATCGCCACGGCCAGGTCGGTGTCCAGGACTCTCGCCCCTATGGCCAGGACGTTGGCATCGTTATGTTGTCGGCTCAGGTGTGCCGTTTCAACACTGTGACACAGGGCTGCCCTGACTCGAGGTAGTTTATTGGCCGCTATCGACATGCCGATCCCGGTGCCGCAGACCAGGATTCCCCGGTCCGATCGGCCCTGCGAGACGGCCTGAGCCACGGAAGCTGCAAAGTCAGGATAGTCGGTGGATTCACCGTTGAAGGTGCCTTCATCCACGATCTGGTGCTCAGTGTCCTGGAGGAACTGTTTAAGTTTCTCTTTGAGTTCAAATCCGGCGTGATCACAACCGATCGAGATTTGCATTGAGGCCCCTGCAATACTTGCGGAAACTGAATAGTAGCTTACTTCTCTGACAACGGTCAAAC
>JAZFRU010000111.1:0-2904 GCA_036445815.1 Acidobacteriota bacterium
CCGAGGACCGCCATTTCGGGCCTGAAATCCTTGATCGAGGGGTGGGCGGATCGAAACTCATCGAGATGCTCCAGCAGGGTTTTGCTGATCTGGTAAACAATCTCTTCAGGAATCTCCTCCCGAACCAGGATCACATTGGCCGTGGCAATGGTCTTCACATCCTGAGGCAGGCCATAGAGTTCCCCGGGAATGGCCGCCGAGACGAAATAGGGATACTTGCTCACGATTCGCTCTCGGTGTTCCTGTTCGACCGGCAGGAGACGATAGCCATGAATGACTCCAAATTCAATCAGCGAAGGGGCCGGAAGCGCTTGATACAGGACGGCTGCATCCAGGCGACGATCGCCCAGAGCCTGAAGGGCATCTCGAAAGGGTAGATAGATGGGTCGGAAGTCCTCAAAGGATATATCCATCTCCTGGTAAATCTCTCTTTGCCTCGGAATTGATCCATGTCCGGAGGGCCCCACGGCGACCCGCTGCCCCGGAATCTCTTCCATCGACTGCAGGAGTGACTCTTCCAGGACCGCCATGTGCAGGTAGCCCAGTTGGAAGCTGGAGATGAGAGTTCTGAGGTTGGGATAGGACTGACGATAGGGAGCCGTTCCTCGATAGCCATTGAGTGCGGTGGCGGCAATACTCAGTCCGATGTCGGCCTGATTGGTGCCCAGCAGCCGGACATTTTCCACTCCGCCCTCGGTCGCCTCCACGTTCACCCGCACACCTGCAAGGTTGCGGTTAATCAGGTTGCCGATGGCCCCTCCAATGGGATGCCAGGTCCCCGAATCAGTTCCTGCAGCGATACTCAGCAGCATCTCGTTTTGCCCGCAAGCACCCAACAGTACAACGGCGACCGCAGCTGCCACGACTTGTACAACTCTTTTTCTCATGATCTCAAGGCCGGATGAAATCCGGCTTCTCATCTTGCCACAAATATAAAATGTTTTCTCACTCCATTTGATGTAAAAATATAGACCATGACCAATCGAAGCCCCATCAACCGTTTCCGAGGACTGCCTGGCGTACTCGCGGTCCTTCTGCTGGCCGTCGGCTGCGGAGGGCAGGAGGAATCCCCTTCTGCGGGGAACGCATCTCGATCCAACCCCAAGCTCGTTCTCGGGTATCCAGCCGTATCGGCCACCATCTTTCCCATCGTCTACGCCCAGGAGAAGGGGATTTTCGAGGAGGAGGGCGTGGAGGTCGAAATGAGTCGAATCCGAGGCATTCCCCAGATCGTCGCCACTCTACTCAATGTGGATATCGACCTGGGCTGGATGGGTTTTGATGGGATGGCCAATGCCGTCGTCGAGGGCGTTGAAGAACTCCGTTATATCGGCGAGTTCCTCACCGAGTTGCCTCAAAGCCTGGTGGTGGCACCCACGATCGCAACCTTCGAGGATCTGAGAGGACAGCCGGTCGCCACGGCTGGGCCTGGAACTCTCACCGATACGCTGTTCACAGAAGGGTTGATGAGAGGAGGACTGGCCAATCCCCGGCAGGAGACCCAGTATCTCCACCTGCCCGGACAAGCCAGCCGCCTGACCCAGTTGCTCACCGGAACGGTGGTGGCTTCTTCCCTGAAGGTACCGGCCACTCAGAAGGCGGAACAGGAAGGCTTCCGAACCCTTCAGTATCAGGGCAATCTTTTGGAGCCCTGGTCAGGAGAAGGGTTTGTCACCCACACCAGCATCCTTTCCTCCAAGGGTGAGGCCCTCAGAAGTTTCCTGCGAAGCATCGCCCGAGCCATACGGGAGATGGAAGCCAACAAGGATGAAGCCGCTCAGGTGGCCGCCACTTACCTTGAACTCGACCCGGTCATGGCCGGGAAGGTCTACGATGCGATGATGCCCATCTTCAATGCCGACGGGACCTGGAAGCTGGAGGGGATTCAACGCATGTTCGACAGCCGCTCCGGTCCTGACCAGAAGATCGACGCCGCCAGGTTTCTGGACGACTCCCTCCTGGAGTAGCCTCTCGCTCACAAGGCTCGCTCTTCTAATCGGTCTTCTTGGACCGGGTCGGCTCACCCACCTGTTCAGGCCGGACTTCCCCACGCGGAGGGTCCATGGTAAAAACCTGGCTGACATAGGTGTAGTCGAGGTAGCCCATGCGAGCCAGAGGTTGAATCTTCACCCAATCAACCTTACCCTCGGTGATGAACTCGTCAGCGATGTGAATGCCGATCACTTCGCCCACCACAACATGGTGGACAGAGTGGGGGCTATTGGCGGGCAGCGTCAAGGTGCAATGGTACTTGCATTCCATGTTAACGGGAGATTCTCCGACCAACGGCGGCTTCACCAGGGTCGCCGGGACCTTACTCAAACCGCAAAGTTCCATCTCGTCGACCTCGGATCCAACCCTGGCTGAGGATAGGTTGACCTGCTCTCGCAGTGCGTAGGTCGCCATGTTGAACACAAACTCGCCGGTATTCTCGGCATTCACCACACTGTCTTTTCGTCGCGGCTCACCGTCTTCCTGCGGCAGACCGGAGCCCGAAAAGAAAACAAAGGGAGGGTCATAGCCCAGCTGGTTCGAGCACGAAAAGGGAGCGAGATTCACAATGCCGTCATAGCTGAGCGTCGTGATCCAACCGATCGGACGCGGCACCACGCAAGCCTTGAACGGATTGTAGGGCAGTCCATGATTATCATCGCGCGGTTGGTAGAACATAGTTATAAATTCCCCCTCAGGGCTGACAAGACAATGCACAACAATGGAGTCGATCACCATTCATAATGGCGAGCCGATTCTAAATCGGCTCCTGTGAAAGGGTCAAGAATTGCTTTCGGTGGAGCTTAACTTTACTGGTCGTCATCGGGAATCCGACATGATATGATTCGCATCAATTCAGGAGAGAACCCCTCTCATGAATGACAAAACACCGTCAGTGGAGTCCGGGGCACC
>JAZFRU010000112.1:0-2678 GCA_036445815.1 Acidobacteriota bacterium
CGTTGTAAGGTCCGGTGATGGTCACCGTTTCGACGGTGGGGTCACCACCCTTGTAGCGACGAATATCGGGCTGCATGGGGCGGGGGCCCACCTCCAGCAGACCTTCCGGCTCCAGGGTTTTCTTCAAGAAAGTGACTCCCACCAGGCGAAGTCCCGCCCGAGCTGGAAAACGGACCTGCAAATCCTGGTCTGCTCCCGACATCTCGTAATCTCTCTGATCCGGATCCCCCATATAGTAGTTCCCGGTGCGGGTATGCAGGAGACCCAACGGACCATGCCGTTCGCCCCCGATCGAAAAGCGCTCGATCCTGGTTCCATCCACAAAAACGTCGAGTTGATGGGGCTCGCCCGCCAGGCCGCGAATAAATCGAAGAAAGTCTCTTTGCAGGGTGATCTTGATGACGTATTCGCCGTCAAGCGGGAAGTGGTGGCGAATGGCCATTCCGCCCCGTGAATGAAAGGGCAGATCATCGCTGATCCGGCTGTCCTGAACCGCGCCCTCGGAGGCCCGGAAGGTTTCACTGGTCAGAGGAGCAGAGGGATTTCCAACGGCGAGGCGGCTGATCCTCCGTGCCGCCGCAAGATATCGTTCCATCAGCACGGGCGAGACGGTCAGGACGGAGGCAAGATTGTCAAAGCCTTCTCCCGAATGGTCGGCGGGCAGATAGGACTGGGCATCAAATTCGACCGCCAGCAACTCACGGACGGCGTTGGCGTATTCAACTCGGTTGAGTCGGTGAATGAGGGGCCGGCCCGGATTGGGCCGAGCCAGGGCAGCACGGTCAAGCTCTCTCTCCAGATAACCAACCAGGGAATCATAGCCGGCCTGATCCGGCCTCGGCATGCCGGCAGGGGGCATGGCTCCGGCCCGCAGTTTCTGCACCACCTTGTTCCAGATCTGGGCCTCTTCGCCGATATTCGCAACATCGGCCCGATCCAGAAAAAGACCTGCGGTACCCAGACTTTCGCTGTGGCAGGTCACACAGTAGCGATCCAGAACCTCACGATACTGCGAAGACTCCTCCGAAGCGGGGCGGCCAGACTGGGGCGTTGCCACCGTTTGGAGATAGCCGGTTCCTACCAGCGCCACCGCCATCCCACACAAAATCGTTTTTTTCATGGTTGCTCACCCCCGAAGGCAACCTTATTTTTATCGGATGGTAACTCTCTTCTTACCTCTTAATATACTTTCACCAGCCGACGAAATCAATGAAGGATTCCCCTTCCCTCTTCGTACCTCTCAAACCTGGCCCGATTGCTCCGTTAACTGATAAAAAACGGTCCGAATGATAGCTTTCAATAGAGATCCTTCAGGTGACCTGATATAAGACATCCTGTGGGGACGGCGAGGCGAATCTCAGGCCGAAACCGATGATGCCCACGCCATTTCGGGAGTGCAATTGCGACAGCAGAGGGACGACGGAGTCGAATGCTAGAATAGCTTCGTGACGAGGAGTCAGCCTGAGGGAGGACCTTTTTCCATGAAAGCCAAAATTATTGTTCGATTGAAGGACGGTGTCCTGGATCCTCAGGGGCAAACCATTCAGCGCTCTCTCAACACAATGGGACACTCTGAAATCACCAATCTTCGCCAGGGGAAATTCTTCGAGATCGAAGTCGACGGCCTGGAAGACCAGGAAGCCGTGCGCCGTCTGATGGAGGAAATTTCTCGAGACCTCCTGTGCAATCCCATCATCGAGACCTTCGAGATCGAGAACATCTCGTGAAATTTGCGGTAGTGGTTTTCCCCGGTTCCAATTGCGAACACGACACCTTTTTCGTTCTCAAGAAGGTCTTGAGCCAGCAGGTGATCTATGTCTGGCACCAGGAAACAAACCTTCAGGAGGCCGACGCCGTCATTCTTCCCGGCGGCTTTTCCTATGGCGATCACCTCCGCTGCGGGGCCATTGCCCGATTCTCACCGATTCTGGAGAGTGTGAAGAAGCATGCCGACCAGGGCAAACTGGTGCTGGGTATCTGCAACGGCTTCCAGATCCTTCAAGAGGCGGGATTGCTTCCCGGGGTCATGCTGCGCAACTCCGGCTTGAAATTCGTCTGCCGTCACGTCTATCTGAAGACCGAAAGCAGCGACACTTCCTTCACCGCCGACTGTGCTCCCGGACAGGTCCTCAAGATTCCAATTGCCCACAACGAAGGCAACTTTTTCGTTTCTCAGGAGGAACTGGCAGAATTGGAAACCCATCAGCAGATCCTCTTCCGCTACGCCGATGCGGTGGGAGAGGTCACTGCCGATGCCAATCCCAATGGCTCGATCAACAATATCGCCGGCGTCATGAACCGCACAGGGAACGTTCTGGGACTCATGCCGCATCCCGAGAGGGCCTCAGAATCTCTGCTCGGCTCCGAAGATGGTCGACATATTTTTCAATCGATGATCGATCGGATCGAAAATAACTAAAAAAGGTTCGACGGTAATCCGGACCCAACAACATGAGCGGGATCAAAGAAGTGGAAATCACCGCCGATCAGGTTAAAAGTCACGGTCTGACGCCTGAGGAGTACGACCGCATCAAGCGCACCCTGGGACGCGCACCCAATTTGACGGAACTGGGGATTTTTTCCGTCATGTGGTCGGAACACTGCAGCTACAAGAGTTCTCGAAAACACCTGAAGAAACTGCCCACTGAAGGCCCGCTGGTCATCGAGGGCCCCGGTGA
>JAZFRU010000113.1:0-2626 GCA_036445815.1 Acidobacteriota bacterium
CCTTTGTGACGGCGCCTGGTTGGATGGATTCTTCCCAGACGCTGATGCATAGAGTCGAGGGGCTCCTGGCCAGGGGGAATTGGATGCTGAAGCTGGCATTGTGCAATGTCCTGGCCGTCTATATTCAATACATACTGGGGGCCACGGTGCGTCATTCCGGGACGGTTGAAGGGACCAAAGCCGCCGTTCTCGTCACATCAACTTTGGTGGCTCACATCATCGGAGCAACCCTGCTGACAGCCTTGATTCTCTGGGTATCGAGAGCCTTGATCAGGGCAACTCAGGATCGGCATATCGTGCAGTTGATGTACCTCCAGCTGGGCTTGCTCTGTACCCAGTTGTTTCTGGGAGTGGGTGCCTATTGGGTGCGAATTGACCCGGCTGTGCACGTGCAACCCACCGCAGCACGGGTGTTGATCGCCACCTCTCACCTGGCAGTCGGAGCTCTGCTTCTGGCGACCAGTCTGATGGCAGGGTTAAGAATGGTGCAGGTGAGGATGGCAGGAAATGAGGAGATCGTCCTGGGAGTCCCACTGGCCGGAGAAATGCCATGATTGCAGAGACCACTGTGATGAGAGGTCGGTTTGGTTGGAGATTGGCCGCCTTTTACGAACTGACCAAACCCGGAGTGAACCTGTTGGTGGTCCTCACCTCGGCTGCTGGTTTTTATCTCGGTTCTACGACCGGGCTGGATTTCTGGCTGTTTCTTCACACTCTGGCGGGAACCGTTCTGTTGGGTGGAGGCGCGGCCGTCTTCAACGAGTTTATTGAGCGTGAGGCGGATGGTAAAATGCGGCGGACCTGTAAGCGTCCCTTACCCTCTGGGCGACTCAAGGCCCGTGATGCGGCCGTCTTCGGGGGAGTGCTGATTGTGAGCGGTTCCCTTTATTTAGCCCTGCTGACCAACCTTCTGGCAGCCTGCCTGGGAATGGCTACGGCCGTCATTTACCTGCTTATCTACACGCCTTTAAAGACCAGGACCTCGATTTGCATGGCCATCGGTGCAATTCCGGGAGCGATGCCCCCTCTGATTGGTTGGGCGGCCGCCAGAGGTCATCTTGATTTTCAGGCTTGGATTCTCTTTGGAATTCTCTTTGCCTGGCAGTTCCCACACTTTTTGTCGATTGCCTGGATTTACAAGGAAGACTACAAACGAGCCGGCTTCATCATGTTGCCTCCTACTGACCTGGATGGCCGTAAAACCTGCGGGAAAATTCTGGGTTTCACGATTTTGTTGTTAAGTCTCAGCGTGATACCTGTAACCTCAGGCCTTTCGGGAACGGTTTATCTTATCGGGGCCGTTCTGCTGGGTGCGGCGTTCCTGTGGTATGGATTTGAAGTCGCCCTGCGTCGATCGACTGCCTCAGCCCGGAATGTTCTATTGGCCTCAGTGGCATATCTTCCCCTGCTTTTAATTCTCATGGTCATAGACAAGAAGTAGTCGTGCTTCGAGGGAGGGTAAGCCGGGCCTGTGCCGATGTTACAGCCTGAACCTATGAATCAAACCGTTGTTGAAATCACAAACCTGGACTACAGTTACGGTCGCCAACAGGCCCTTCGCAAGGTCTCTTTTGCGGTTCAGAAGGGGCAGATCTTCGGACTCCTGGGACCCAATGGAGGGGGGAAGACGACGTTGTTCCGGATCTTATGTACTCTGCTGGTTCCCCAGCAGGGACAAACCCAGGTGGCCGGTTTAGATGTTCAGAAGAATTCTCACAGGGTCAGACGAATCATTGGGGTGGTGTTTCAAGTCAATAGCCTGGATCCCCAGCTCACCAGCGAAGAAAATCTTTTGTGTCAGGGGCGTCTCTATGGGATGAGGGGAAGTGGGTTGAAGGAACGCACCAAGTTCCTGATGAACCGTTTTGGTCTGACTGACCGTCGCAAAGATCTTGTCGGTACTCTTTCCGGTGGTTTACGTCGTCGTGTCGAACTGGCCAAGGGCCTGATCCATTCTCCTCAAGTCCTGATTCTGGATGAGCCTACGGTGGGCCTCGACCCGGTGGCCAGGAGTGATTTTTGGAAGTACTTGAGAAACCTGCGCGATGAAGATGGAATCACCCTCCTTTTCACCACTCACCTGATGGAAGAAGCGGAGCAGTGTGACCATCTGGTGATCCTCAGTGAGGGACAGGTGGTGGCCGATGGAAGTCCACTGGCTTTGAAAGAAGAAATCGGGGGAGACGTCATTGTCGTGGAGACACCCGATCCCGAGCAATTCTGCGACCAGATCCGAGACCGTTTCCCGGGGGAGCCTGGAGTGGTGAACGGAAAGGTTCGATTGGAGTTGACCGAAGGGCATAAAGCCGCAGCGGAAATGATGGAGCGCTATTCAGATCAGATCGAAGCGGTACGAGTCAGCAAACCCACCCTCGAGGATGTCTTTTTCCACAAAACGGGACATCGCTTCAACGGAGAATGAAGAGCGCTAGTCTGTGCGACCAGCGCTCCTGACACTACTTGAGTTCTCGATACTTGCCACCGTAATAGAGAAGGGGTTCCATTTCTCCATTGACGATTTCGGCGTTTTGGACCTGACCCATCATGATGGTGTGGTCTCCTCCTGGAAACCTGTCTGAGACATCACATTCCAGACGGGCAAGCACTCCTTCCAGAACCGGTATTC